>DATNQP010000413.1:0-6987 GCA_036703965.1 Leptolyngbyaceae cyanobacterium | reverse complement strand
AAGTTTAATTGCTAAGGCAGGATTAACAATGGAGGAATTTTTGGAAGCGTTGGAGAATTGAAGAAGATTTGAGAGAAGCGCGATCGCATCACCGAACACCACCAAGACGATCGCACTTCCGGCACCAACTGCCAAAATTGAAGGAACGACAGTTGGATAGGCAAGGCGGCACTTATGATCAACCCAATAATTGAGAAAGAAATTCTCATTGACTTTAGTATCGCGGGATGAGCATTTCAGAGAAGTTGATGGATTGTTAGTGGAAAGCTGGTGAGGTGGATTGGCTAGCTGTTGCAGGAAAATTTGAAAACAGGCGATCGCACTTTTCTCTTCGCTTGCAACCACTTGTCTGTGTAGAGAGGAATTGGCAGCCCCTCATCAGGCGGATTGCTCAAATGGTGACTTGGGTAAAATCATCTAAGTACATAACTACAAATAAGGGTATGTACTCCGCCCAGTCTGTTTCACTCGGAAGACGATGACAATCCAGCCTGATCCGCTTCAATCCAGTCCACCAGATAGTCCGAACGGTGTTAGTGGTAACGGTGCTACCTTGGAGAACTCCGTTGATGGTAAATCTTTGCCTCAAGCGAAGCTGAGTCAAGGACTGACGCCCTCGGCTGCGCTGCCGCTATCCCGGCAAACTAAGCAACAGAATGCGGGTAACTCCTCAGTTCCCTTGATTACCCTCACCGCGATCGCTGTTTTGATTGTGGGGTTAACGATTGATAACTTCTGGATCGGGATGTCGGGAGCAATTGTTGCCTTACTGGTGTCGCTGGCAGTGATTTGGCCACCGTTGCAGAGGTGGTTGAGTGACGCAGTTTCCCCCCAGGAGCAAATGCAATTTGTTGCTGTCCTCGGATTGTTGGCGGGACTCTTCGGCTTGGCAACACTTACAGGTGTCAATCGACGTTTCGATGAAGTGCTTAACCGGCTAAACTCAGAGGCAATTGGCTCACTGGCTGAATGGACGGGAGCCTTAGGGCAAATTCTCATCGCCATCCTCGCTGTTTACATTGCTTGGCGGCAGTATGTTATTTCTAAAGACCTGACAATCCAGCAGAATATTATTACCCAGCAGCAAACCATTGATGCTTACTTTCAGGGCGTCTCAGACCTAGCATTAGATAACGAAGGGTTGCTAGAAGACTGGCCTCAGGAGCGAGCATTCTCAGAAGGACGCACGGCTGCCATTCTCAGCAGTGTAGACGCTTTTGGCAAAGCGAAAGTCCTCAGGTTTTTGTCCCAGTCCCGGTTGCTGACGCCGCTGCAACGCGATCGCCATTTAGGGCGACCCATGCTTGATGGTAACGGGGGTTATCTAGAAGACCGCGCCGAGGGTGTGCGCGTGATTGACCTAAACGTCATGTTAGCGGGGGCAGACCTTACTGGTACCGATCTACGCTGGACAGAACTGAGTGATGCCAATATGGTCAGAGCCAATCTCAGCCGCTGTGACCTGGTAAAAGCAAACTTGGCTCGAACTATCTTATATGAAGCCGACCTTTCCGGTGCTGACCTGAAGGGAATCCGCTTGTTCTATGGACCCTTGGAAACCGCTAGCCCCCGCAGCCGCACCAGACGCCCGGACTACCGTACTGGCGTTTACACCGGTGCTGTGATCGAAAACGCCAACTTCACCGGCGTCCTGCGTCTAGATGAAGAACAGCGCAAATACTGCTGTTACTGGTGCGGTGAGAAATCCCGAAGGACAATTCCCGGTGGCTGCGAAGGACTTCCTAACAAGTTAGGTCGATGACTATACTTCACGCGCTCACAAATCGAGCTTGTTGGTTGGCATGATTTATTTTTTGCCAATCCCTAACTGCAATGGTTCACGAAGAGGCAGAGGAGCAGGGCTGAGGGGGAGCAGGGGCTTCGACGTGAGGCTTCGACGGTGAGAGCTTAGCGTTCGACTGAGCGCTCACGCCGAAGTCCGAACGGGACAAACAGAAGGGGATTGTACCCCACCTGAATGCAAGCCACTCAAAGGACTGGGGGATTGCGACCCATGTTTCGCTTCGTTACACGGCAGGGAAGAAGGAGCATTCCCCCTGCTCCCTGCTCCCTTCTCCCCTGCTTCTTGTTCATTGTAGAGCCGCTTAATTCGTTAGGACTTACGTACTCAGTACGAAATTAGGTCATAGAAGAGAGCGATCGCATGACGCGATCGCTCTCTTCTATGTAAGGATCGTCAGAATCTCAAACCCTTGTATTGTCTTTACAGTGCGTAAGTTCTATTCGTTTGACTTCAGTTGCTTGCGTTTGGCGATCGCTTCTTGCAGCCGCCGCACTGTCTCACGTTGGGCTTCTTTTTCTTTTTCTTCGTTCTCTATTGACATTAGTCAGCTTCCTGAATAATAAAGAAAGCACTAACCTGCTACCAGAAATCTGAGTTTTCTTGTGATGCCTTCAATTTACACACCTCTACCTGCTGTTTCAGTCCGTTGGCGTACATAGAAGACAACTCAATATAGCTTCTGATTGCTCCTGAGTAAGGGGATTGTAAGCCTACCACCCATATAGCGGCTTATTCCTGCTTGGCTTAGGATGGCAGCGACGCCCCCTTAACTATTTCTCCGTCGGATGCTATCCCTCTCGGCTTTGCAATCCCGACTGCCATTGTCGATACTGTTTTGGAGTCGGCACTGCTCGTAGGTTATCTGTGCAGCACTGCTATTGGGGAGTTGAGCTTGTTTCTCCAAAGCTTTTTTAAAGAATTCTAGAGCTTCCGGTTTCTTACCCTGCTTTACTAAAATTTGCGCTTTCAGGTATAACACTTCTGGATTTGTGGGTGTCAAGGCAAGAGCACGATCCACAAATTCCATTGCCTTGGAATACTGTTTCAAATCACGATAGCCAAGCGCAATACCACGGTAAGCTAAGTAAGGAGGAGAGCCATACTTTTCTAACCGTTCAACTGCCTGTGCTGGGTCAGAAAACGGCAAATTGACAGCTAACATCAAATCCATGTAGCCCGTCATCAAATTCAACTCTGGATCGTTGGAGTCAACTTTTTTTGCCTCATCCAGATATTGGAAGACTTTTTGCAATTTGCTCAAGGCTCCTACAGGTCCTTGCTTTTTAAAGTCGTAAGTTCCTTCTAAGAAATGGCCGACTGCTGTATAAAGATTGCTGCGCAAGGGGTCAGTGCCAGCCAGTTGCTCTGATGTTTGCAGGGTTTTGGAAGCATAGCGCTTGAGAGTTTCCCAATCTTGCTCCGTGTAAGCCAGAGAAGCCTGCATTGCGTAAACTAGAGGTTCATTCGGTTCACTGGCTTCCGCTTGACTGAGGTAGCTCTTAGCCTGTTTGTAGTTTCCTTCTTTGAAGATGGAGTTGAAGGCGGCTTCCGTTTTGTCGCCAATGGCATGAGGATTCGCCGTGCGAAAGGGATCGCCAGCAAGAGAGGGCGTCACCCACAAACCGAGTACCACAGCTGCTGCACTGGCAAAAGCTTTTACGGTTCGTTTTGGTGCAGGAAACCAATTTATCATTGTCATCCTCACAAAAAGTTCTAGTTGATAAAAATTTGACGTTGGAGTTGATTTTAAGTTCCAGCAAAATGCGGCAAGGGTGGTGCGCTTGTACTCTATGGGTCAAGCGCGGGTTGTTGCCTTGATAATTGTTTGGAGAATCAATGGTGAACTACAAACGTCAAGCTGCCAGTTGTAACAGGAGACTTCTCGCTTGATGTTAAGTTTGTCAAAATTGAGAGGAACTAATTGCGTCCTAATATTGCACGCAGTCACAAATTGAGCTTTTGTCATGAGGACGTAATGCACCATGCTACGCAAACGCTAACACTCCGCGATCACTCCGTTCTCCAATGACAGATTATGACTGTGCGGAGTATAACTCTCGAAAAGCCGTTTTCTCCTACAAATCTTAATGCTATATCTCAGAAACCTGACTTACCACCCTCCTGCTACCCCTATTGCTATCTTAAAAGCTCTAAACCTGGAACTCGCGCCGCAACAACTAGGACTGGTGATTGGTCCGAGTGGCTCTGGCAAAAGCACGTTATTGGAAATTTTGGCAGGGTTAGCCGAACAAACAGCAGGCGGCATCTTCTGGCGAGATCAGGAACTCACTCCAGACCATCTACAACAACTGGGAGGGTTGGTATTTCAGTTTCCAGAGCGACATTTTTGTGGTGGCACAGTTCTGGAGGAATTACGTCTGGGACATCCGGAGTTGGGTTCACAGAAGGTTCATGAAGCTTTGGGGGAAGTCGGATTAGCTGATTTACCCTTGCATACCCCACCCCAGGCAATGAGTGGTGGTCAACAGCGACGCCTTGCTCTAGCCGTGCAACTAATTCGGCAACCCAATATACTGATGTTGGACGAACCAACGGCTGGGCTAGACTGGTCGATGCGGCGTCAGCTGGTAAATCTACTGGCTAAACTCAAAACTCACTGGACGCTCTTGGTTGTCACTCATGATGCTGGTGAATTGTTGAAGATTGCTGACTGCTGCTGGACTCTTAACCATGGGGAATTACAAGCGGTTGAGCCAAGGACGCTGGCAGCCAAAGAAGCCGAGCCGCAACCCACTATTTGAATTCCTTACTTTGCAGACATAATCTAGGCTAGAAAAGAGAAAACAAGTCGCGAAAAACAGCTTGTATCCACGTTGTGTTAGAATAACGGCTGAAGATTAAATTCGGCTGCGTAGTTTGCTGTTTAGCACTGGCAAGCCTCTCTCCGAATCTAGTTCTCCACACTCTCTGATTCGGGACTATTTTATGTCAATTTATGTCGGCAACCTCTCTTATGAGGTTACGCAAGATGACCTCAGCAAGGTCTTTGCAGAATACGGAACTGTTAATCGGGTTCAATTGCCTACAGACCGGGAGACAGGCCGTATGCGAGGCTTCGCCTTTGTAGAAATGGGAACAGACGCAGAAGAAGCGGCTGCGATTGAGGCTCTGGATGGTGCTGAGTGGATGGGTCGTGACTTGAAGGTTAATAAGGCTAAGCCCCGCGAAGAAAGAAGACCCTCTAGTGGTGGTGGCTGGGGCAACAGTAATAGATCGTCAAGACGTAACTAAGCTTCGAGACTAAGGATTGAACTCTAAGGTCTTAAGGGCAGACAGAGTCTGCCTTTTTTTTTACACGTCGGCTAACTAAATTGCCCATGCCTATCGGGCTACTAATTAAGTCAATGCAAGGAGGAGATAGGATGACCCAAGTAATCCTTGGTGAAAATGAAGGGATTGAGTCAGCTCTACGTCGATTTAAGCGAGAAGTTTCCAAAGCGGGAATTTTTCCAGACATGAGAAAGCATCGTCACTTTGAAACGCCTCATCAAAAACGCAAGCGCAAAGCATTTGCCAAGCACAAGCAGCTTAAGAGGCTTTCTCGTTATAGAAAACAACTGTCTTAAAGGAAAACCTGCCGCTAAAAATGACATCATTTTTGTGACACGCAGGAGTTTTAAGAGTCGTGGTCTTTCAGGGTAAGAGAGAAAAGTAGTGAAGGATAAAAAACAAAAAGCCATGAATATCAACGAACTTTTAAGCCGATATGCAGCAGGACAACGGGACTTTAGGGAAATAAACCTGATTGCGGCAAAGCTGAAAAATGCAAATCTAAGTTATGCATCCCTGTGCAAGGGAGACTTCCGTAGCGCGAATCTTGAAAATGTGAACCTTAGGAGTGCAAATCTGACGGGAGCAGATTTTACTAATGCAAACTTGAGGGGAGCAAATTTAACCGACGCGAACTTGACAGAGGTAAACCTAACAAAGGCAAATCTCAGTGAGGTAAACCTAAGTCATGCCTACCTACGTGGTGCAACAATGCCTGATGGAACGATCCACAGCTAGGTAATCCAGGTAACCGATGATAGAGCTGTAAAGAATATTTGGATCAAGTTCATCAGCGGTTGTGAAGAGAGCCTCTTTGCCTATCTTTTTCCAAAAGACTCCAGGAGCTACCGGTTTAAACGTTGAATGAAAATCTATTTATAAGTGAGGTTCAGTAACTATGACTCCTGAAGCAATACGCATTGTTTCTCAGCTAAGGCGTGAGTTTTATTCTCTCTTTGCTGGGGCGATGGAAGTGCCAGTGTGCATTACTAATGGGAATCCATCGATGGGGAATCTCCCTATGGCGTCTTGGATAGATGATAGGCAAAGACTAAATTATGTGCGTATTTATGTTTACACTGCTCCTGATGAATTAATCCCTGAACGTCCCTTTATTCTGCGAATATCTGTTAACAAAGGTGGGGGTATGGTTACAGCCGTCAAGTGGAGGAAAGACTGTCAAGGGATTAATCAGGCTTGGCACTTCGAGTTAACTCTACTCCCTGAGGAAATTTTGGATTTTTTACCTTGGATAGTCAGCTTGGTTAAGTCTTATGACCAAGGTTGTGCCTCGTTTGGACAGGAACCCCCTCATCCGTTCGACTTGAAAATGGCCAATAAGCTGTTATTGAATGATGTGTGGACTCAGAAAGCCCGACAGTTTGCACACTCTTTAGTATCCCAGCCTCCATTGAGGGAGTCTACTAGCTCTACTACCAAAACCCAAGCGATCGCCTTGCCTTTCCACTAATGAGCGATCGCCTAAATGCTCAATAATGAGTAACGAGTGACAGCTAATCGCTACCTTGTTACAAGGATAGTGAGAAGGTTGGGGATGTAATGAGTGAGATGGAAACGTTGATGCTGCCCCAGATGGCAGACATCTGGCAGCAAACACTAAACTGGCAGCCAACGGTCGAACAGCAGCAGCTCTTCCAGCAGCTTTATGAAGGGATTTTGGAAGGCAATCGACAGCTGAATTTGACCCGCATCACTGAACCAGTAGATTTCTGGGAAAAACACTTGTGGGATTCTTTGCGGGGAGTTTGGAGTCAGGAGTCAGGAGTCAGGAGTCAGGAGTCAGAAGGCAATAGTGAAATTTGTCCTCTATCTCTAAACATTATTGATATTGGAACGGGTGCAGGATTTCCAGGACTACCGGTCGCGATCGC
>DATNQP010000412.1:0-4374 GCA_036703965.1 Leptolyngbyaceae cyanobacterium | reverse complement strand
ACTTTCATAGTAAATACTATGGCTATAAGTTTAGGAAGAGGTAAGCCTCAGGTAATCCTGAGGTTAAGTTGTCGTTTATCTAGGGATACAGAACTAGCGGTGACCTGTAACAATGTAGGTTACTCGTTGACCAATGTTGGTGGCATGGTCAGCCATCCGCTCCAAGTGACGAATTGTCAACACTAACAAGAGAATTGGTTCAACGACGCCTTTGATATCCCGCTGATAAGCCAGGGTTTGATAAAGAGTGTCGTAGGCATCGTCTACTTTATCATCCAGCTGTTTCACGGCTTGCCCAGCTGTTGCGTCTAAATCCGCCAGCGCCTCTAAACTTGCGGCTAGCATGGCTTGAGCATGATGGGACATCACTTCAATCTGGGGCAGACAAGCATGAGGCGGATAAGAAAATAGTTTTACGGCAATTTCTGCTAAATCTTCGGCATAATCTCCAATCCGCTCTAAATCTCGCACGAGCTGCATAAAGGCGCTGAGGAGGCGCAAGTCTTGGGCAACTGGGGCTTCCAGAGTCATCAGCGTGGCACACTCTAACTCAATTTGCCGATAGTAGCGGTCGATTTGTTTATCAAGTAAGGGAATTGCTTTGGCAGCCTCCAGGTTTTGCGAAAACATAGCCTGGTGACTCAGGCGAAAGGAGTTTTCCACCAAAGCTCCCATTCGTAAAACATCTTGCTCTAAGCGCCGGAGACAGCGGTTGAAATGGGTACGTTCAGAATTGCTGTTTGTAGAAGACAGGCTCACCTCAGATGCTCTAGCACTAATCAGAATGACTATCAACTATAGTGATAGCAAATTGGTGTGAAATTATAGTTAACATTTGGCGTCAGGAAGTTTAATTTGCAACCAGGCTCCCCCTGTTTCGGGATGATTTCCGGCTTTGACACTGCCGCTATGAGCCTGGATAATTTGCTGCACGATTGAGAGGCCCAAGCCGCTACCGCTGGTTCCTTTTAGGGCTTCTGAACCGTCAGTGGTCAGTTGCTGCCGATGCCGTGACGCATCTCCCTGATACAGTCGCTCAAAAACATGAGGTAAGTCGGATTCTGAAAAGCCCGTACCTGAGTCAATGATGTCGATTTGAATAAAACAGCGATCGCGTGATGTGGGTGTAGCGAGTGAAGCAAGGCTATCCTGTTCTCCAGTTGCATCACTATCAATATTCTCTGCTTCAAGGCGAGTGACTTCGACCCGAATGGCTTCTCTAGGTGGGCTGTGTTTAATGCTGTTATCAAATAAATTGAGAAAAACTTGCGTCAGGCGAGCAACATCTGCTTTTACCCATACAGTGTCAGGTCCACAATAGGCAAGACACAGTTGACGAAGCTGGGCTAACGGCTCTAATGTTTGCCAAACTGACTGAATTAGCGATCGCAGTTCTACGGGTTGATAGGTAAGGCTCTTACTGGGGTTCTTCTCCAGATTGCTGAGTTCTAGCCAATCTTGTACGAGATTAATGAGGCGATTCGTTTCTTGCAACAGTTGCTCAACCCATCGCTGTGCTGGAGGTTCTATACGTCCTTGCAAGGCTTCTGCCACCAAGCGAATTGAAGTTAGAGGTGTTCTGAGTTCGTGAGCTAAATCAGAAAACCACTGATTACGAGATTGAGAGAGTTCTACTAAGGGTTGCCGGTTTTCCAGAAAAACACCGACTTGTCCTTCAGGGAGAGGCCAACTGGAGCCTCGCAATGTGAGCGATCGCACTCCTGCCATTGCTTCCCCATCCAAGCAAGGGGGATGAAACACCCACTCGCGGATATCAGGTTGTTGCCGGTGACGGGTTTGTTCAATCAGCTGATCGAGTTCGTAAGAACGCACCAACTCCAGCAGTAAGCGGAGTTGTCCTGGTTCCCAGCGATCGATCTGCAACAATTGACGGGCTTGCTCGTTGCACCAGAGCAACCGATTCTCTTCATCCACCTGCAAATATCCCAGCGGTACGACCTGAAGTAGTCGCTGCTTAATTTGCAGTTCTTCCTCCAATTCTTCTCGATGCTGATTGGCTAACGCAATCTCCCGCCGTAAGCGAGAAACAAGCGGTAAGGAACTGCTGGAGGCATCTGTCTGCAATGAACCCAACATCTGCCGTAACTGCCGTTGAAATCGGCGCTGCTGCCAGAGAAAAAACCCAATCCCCAGAGCTAGACCCAGTAGAAAAAGTGCCAGAAGGGTCATTCGTTTTCATCAGTTAGAAGATTGAAGGTTTGCAGGTTGAATGTTTAAATATTGTAACTTTTGAAGAAGGAGTTCAGAATATAGAAGTTCAGAAGTTGCAGAATGGCGCTGAGATGGGGATTCTCACTCCACCATGACGGTAGCCACTGAACGCGAAAAGTTCAGTTCGTTCTTTGTGCAAAAAAACGTCTTTACTCCTGAACTCCTGAACTCCTGAATTCCTGAACTCCTGAACTCCTGAACTTCTGAACTTCAACTCTGCCCCCTACCCCCTGCCCGCTCAGCCAAATCGGTAGCCAAAACCGCGCACAGTAATCAGGTATTCTGGCTGACTGGGGTCTTTCTCTAACTTTTCCCGCAGCCAGCGAATATGTACATCTACCGTTTTAGTGTCTCCCAAAAAATCTGGACCCCACACCTGATCGATTAACTGGTCACGCGACCAAACCCGGCGGGGATAACTCATGAATAACTCCAAAAGCCGGAATTCCTTCGGTGATAAATTAACTTCTTGTCCCCGAACCGTCACGCGACACTCTTGGGGATTGAGCATAACCTCCCGCATTTGCAGCACTGGTGTTTGGGGCAAACAGCTAAAGCGTTGGCGACGCAGTAAGGCACGAGAGCGGGCAACCAACTCCCGCATACTGAAAGGCTTGGTGAGGTAGTCATCCGCACCGACTTCTAACCCCAAAACGCGGTCTGTTTCACTGGATTTGGCGCTGAGAATCAAAATTGGGACAGGATTTCCTTGATAACGTAACAAGCGACACAGATCTAAACCATTGATCTGTGGCAACATTAAGTCCAGAATCAGTAAGTTAAAAGGGAATTCCCCTTCGCCTGGTTCAGCATCCTGAAGGAACGCTAAAGCTGTACGCCCATCGGCGGCAGTCACCACCTCATAGCCTTCCTCTTCTAGAGCCAATACAAGCATTTCCCGAATTAAATCTTCGTCTTCCACCACCAGAATGCGGCTACCTTGCGCCAACTCTGGAATAGAAGGACTCTGCGGTGGAACGGTAGAAAGCATAAATACGACACCGGGTAGTTGAAGTTCTAAGCCAAGGTATACACCAAAATGATTCCCTTTGTTGGAGAAAAAGAATGATTAAGGAGTATGCGTCTTAGCATACAGATATTGACATGAGACCAAATGACAATGCTGCTACATTTGAGTACCTGGAAAGAGGTTGAGACTTACTTAGAGCAGTCTCAAGGAATTATTCTACCCATTGGTTCAACAGAGCAACATGGGCCAACTGGCTTAATTGGCACCGATGCCATTTGTGCAGAAGCGATCGCACGGGGTGTAGGCGAAGCAACCAGCGCGCTGGTAGGCCCAACAATCAATGTTGGGATGGCACTGCATCACACTAGCTTCCCTGGCACAATCAGCCTGAAACCGAGTACATTGATTCATCTAATTCAAGACTATCTCACAAGTTTGACAAAAGCGGGCTTCACAAAGTTTTTCTTTATCAATGGTCATGGCGGTAATATCGCCACACTCAAGGCGGCTTTTGCCGAGAGTTACGCTCACTTAGCAGATTTGAATATTCCGCATGTAGAGCGGGTGCAATGTCAAGTCGGCAATTGGTTTATGTGCAGCTCTGTCTATAAATTAGCGAAGGAGTTGTACGGTAATCAAGAAGGCTCCCATGCAACACCGAGTGAAGTTGCTCTCACTCAATATGTTTATCCGGATGCCATTAAACAAGCACCCTTGTCAGCTGAAGTCGCTTCTGGACATCCAATTTATGGCGCGGCGAATTTTCGGCATTGCTACCCGGATGGACGCATGGGTTCTAACCCTGCTCTTGCTACTCCTGAACATGGCAAGCAATTTTACGATTTGGCAGTCAAGGAACTCAGTAACAACTATCTAGAATTTCTGAGTACGCAGTAAAAATAAAAAGCGATCGCTCTGGATGACTCCCCTGATCAAGAGTTAGACTCATAGGAGTTTTCATCCTGCTCTTCATGAACGCAATTGATCCGGCTGCTAACCAAGCTCCTAAATCCAATCAGCTTGTTGATTGCCTTGGCAGAGTCTTCATCATTGCCTACAAAGAGCCAACCGAGTTACTTGAGGAAGCGTTGACGCGAGAAGGCTTACAGTGTGAAGTTCTCAGGCAGGAACACAAAGCAGAGTATAAAAATTTTTCGCCGAGTTATCTCTGC
>DATNQP010000411.1:0-4824 GCA_036703965.1 Leptolyngbyaceae cyanobacterium | reverse complement strand
ATCGGGTACCATGTCTGTTGAGATTAGTCCGATACGATTGACAGAGCTAGAAGGCCAGATAGAACGAACCTTCTCTCAAGTCGCACAGGACAAAAAACTCGATTTTTCGATTCAACTGGACTCACACCTACCAAGAACCATTGATACCGACTCAAAACGCTTGCATCAAGTATTGAAGAATCTGCTCTCCAACGCTTTTAAATTCACAGAGAAGGGACAGGTCGCCTTACGGGTTGGTGTAGCGACTCAAGGGTGGAGTCCTGACAAGGAAACCTTAAATCATGCCAATACCGTCCTTGCTTTCTCAGTCAGCGATACGGGTATTGGCATTGCCCCGGACAAGCAGAAGGTGATTTTTGAGGCATTTCAGCAGGCAGATGGCACAACCAGCCGCAAATACGGCGGCACAGGTTTGGGCTTATCCATCAGTCGCGAAATTGCCCGACTTTTAGGCGGAGAGATTAAGCTTGTCAGTCGTCTCGGTCAAGGAAGTACGTTTACGCTCTACTTGCCACAGATGTATCGAGAAGCTGGGGACTGGGGAGTGGAGACTAACGATGAAGTAGGGCGTCGGGAAAAAGTAGAAGTAACGAGTTCTTCCTCTTACCCAGCGCCGTCCCCTCGACAGTTTATGCATGCTTTCGCGGAAGGCGAAGAACCCCGACGCCCAACATCTGCCACCTCCCAATCCCCCCTCTCTAGCCCTATATCAGACGACCGAGATTCGATTCAACCTGGCGATCGCGTGCTGCTGATTATCGAAGATGACATTAATTTTGCTCGTATCCTGTTGGATATGGCACGCAAACAAGGCTTCAAGGCAATCGTGGCGTTACGCAGCGACATGGGCTTAGCGATCGCACGAGAATTTAAGCCGGATGCCATTACGTTGGATATCCGGTTGCCGGGAATGGATGGGTGGACGGTGCTTGACCGCTTAAAGCATGACCCAAGTACTCGTCATATCCCCGTTCATATCCTCTCGGTGGAGGAAGGGCAGCAACGTGGTCTACAACTTGGAGCCTTGGCTTATCTGCAAAAACCGATAACCAGTGAAGCCTTGACTGAAGTATTGTCCAGCATCAAGACTTATGTCGAGCGTCAGGTAAAAAACCTGCTAGTGGTGGAAGATGACGAAACTCAACGTCACAGCATTGTGGAATTGATTGGCAATACCGATGTCGTGACAACGGCAGTCAGTACCGGGGAGGCAGCGCTGGCAGCATTGAAAGCCGGACACTTTGATTGCATCGTCCTCGATTTGGGGCTACCAGACATGACCGGTTTTGAACTGATCGAGCAGATTAAGCAAGAGACGAGTCTCTCGAAGCTGCCGATTATTGTCTATACCGGCAAGGAGTTGACCAAGCAAGAAGAAACCGAACTCAAGCGGATTGCTGAGACGATCATTATCAAAGACGTGCGATCGCCAGAGCGTCTTTTAGACGAAACCGCCTTGTTCCTGCACCGCGTCCAGGCAAACTTGCCTCAACCCAAACGACAGATGCTCGAACAACTCCATCAGACTGACACCGTACTCACTGGCAAGAAAGTCCTGATCGTTGACGATGATGTCCGTAACATCTTTGCGCTCACGAGTATGCTGGAGCGCCATAACATGAATATCCTGTATGCCGAAAATGGCAGGGATGCTCTAGCTATCTTGCAAAACACACGCGATATTGATGTCGTTCTCATGGATATCATGATGCCGGAAATGGACGGCTACGATACAATGCGGGCTGTCCGCCAGATGAGTCAATTTGCATCGTTACCCATGATTGCACTCACCGCCAAAGCCATGAAAGGCGATCGCGAGAAGTGCATTGAAGCTGGGGCATCGGACTACATCACCAAACCTGTCGATCCAGAACAGTTGCTTTCCCTGCTACGAGTCTGGCTCTACCGATAGATTGTCTTCCATTTGCTTATTCGATAGATCTCAGCTTGGTAGCATCGGCACAGCCCTATTAAGGTGTGTAGCGCAAAGTCAAAGGCGATCGCGTCTGATATCAAATCCGCTGTAATAGCACCCTTTTCCTTTTTACTCGTAGAGACGTTCCGCCGGAACGTCTCTACAACGTTATGCGGGTTGGTGAAAAAGGCGCAATGGACTTTGGAGGTTTTTGGATGAAACCGAACTTTGACGAAATGAGCAAAGCAGAACTAAAAGCTTACGTTCTGTCACATCGAGATGATGAAGCTATCCGTGTTCTGTTTAGTTCAGATAGGATTTGCAACGTTCTTCGTTCATATTCAGTCATCAAGGTGTAGGGGCGTTAGCGAAGCGGTAGCGAGGAACGAGCGTCAGCATTTGCGCCAATAACTTATCGGGAAGTCCCAAATGTTTGTACGCGAATGCTTCGCCCTGTCTGCGGGAAAACAATCAATCCCAATCCTTCTAAGATATTGGTTTAAATTTAAGAGGATTTTCCTCATCTTCATCCCAATTTCGAGGATTTTCCACAATGTACAGCCTGATGTTTTCATAGGCTTTCTCATTACGAATAATCTCTTCATGATAATTCCGTTGCCATAATGTCCCTGAATTCCGAGTTATGCGGTTAACTCGGCGGGTTGCTACTGATTTGAAATTTTGAAGAATTGCTTCTATTGAACCGGATTGCGTGCCGCGAGGTGCTGATGTGTCGTTATATCCAGGAAAGGGCGAAGCATTCGTGGATAAAGATTCTGGTGCTGTGTTGTTACATCCTGGCACGAATGCTTCGCCCCTACCGTTAGGGATACGGTTATTATTACGGTTAGGGTTACAGTTACCAGGGCTGTCGGTAATAACGATTATTCCGTGTACGTGATTGGGCATGACTACAAAAGCATCCAATTCAATTAACGGAAAATGACGCGGCAAACTGTCCCACACGGCTTTAACTGTTGCACCGACAAGATTTAGGTGCATGACACCATCCTTCATTTCCCCCAGCAAACACCGCCTTTGATCACAACAAATGGTGAAATAATATGCACCTTCCTGTGTATAGTCATACCCTTTGAGACGAATTGAGCGGCGATGATGTTTTTCTGGGTTATAGTTCATCTTCATCCATTGGAGGCAAACTTCAGATTAGTTCATGGAGTAAGGCGGCTATCAACAAATAGATGTATTATGGCTCAACCAAAAAATACGCGATCGCCCTCCTACGCTACTGCACACCCTTCCCTCTCCCCACCTATGACACCATAGAGAAAGTAATCGCCTGTGCGCGAGGCTACCTAGTATGCTCAACCCCACCATTGCCATTCCCCAAACCTTCAAAGTAACTCATGAGCAGTTCCAGCAAATTGCCGCCGTCAACCGTGACTTAAGGCTAGAGCGCACTGCTACAGGAGAATTAATCGTCATGCCGCCAACTGGAAGCGATACAGGCAAACATAATCAAGACTTGTCAGGACAACTCTGGCTATGGAACCGCCAAACCAAACTAGGCGTAGTATTTGACTCTTCCAGCGGATTTCAATTGCCCAATGGTGCTGACCGCTCCCCCGATGCATCCTGGGTTAAATTAGAACGATGGCAAGCTCTCACACCAAAAGAACGAGAAGGCTTCGCTCCTTTATGCCCAGACTTCGTGGTGGAATTGCGTTCCAAGTCTGACAACCTGGAACCATTGCGGGAGAAAATGCGGGAATATATGGCAAACGGAGCCAGCTTGGGGTGGTTAATTGATAGGAAGAACCGGAAAGTCGAGATATACAGGCAAGGGCGAGACGTGGAAGTATTAGATAATCCCAGTACTTTGTCAGGGGAAGATGTGTTGCCGGGATTTGTATTAGATTTGACCGAGGTTTGCTAGTTTAATTTTGTCCACCTGCTACTATTAGCTTTTTCTCTAGCAAAAGTTTGCCTATTTCTTCAAAATCAGCCAGCCCTGTTAAGGTGTGTAGCGCAAAGTCAAAGGCGATCGCCATTAAGTCACATTTTGTAGGGGCGGGTTTATCGATATCTAGGTGGGTAAGCGAAATTGCGGGTTTACCCGCCCCTACCAACCAATCGATAATTACCAAATTTCCTATGTGACAATCATTTGGCCAAATGGTATGACTTATCTGAAAATGCAGAGATAGCATCTTGCTCTTTTACATCTATAGAGATGGCTCCTAGGGTAGAGGAACTCTTCCTCATAATCCCTCTAGTTCTATCCATAGAGGCTTCTTGGGAGCGAAGCTGGCATGAAAAAATAGTCTTAATCACAAACTTAGAGCGCCGGTAATTCAGTAATCAGGAAATTGGCTAAGGTGATGGCGGGATAGCCAGAGTTAAAAAACACATTCTCTCTATCCTCCTATCTCCCCACCTTTCCACCTGAAAAGCGACGACTGGACTAATGCCCTGACTAAGCTGTTGCGTCAAAGGCGCGGCAGCTTAGAAAGGCTGCTTCACAACAGACAACTCTTATTTGGGGATAAACTCAGCAGAAGATGCGAATGCTCCTTCCCTCCCATGACCAGATCTCCCAGAACCAGGTCAACAAAAACAACGAACTCGAAACCCTCGAAATTCACTTGCTATTGGAGGGCATGTTTCGTTACTACGGGTTTGACTTTCGGGACTATGCCCTTGCTTCCCTCAAGCGTCGCATCTGGAATGCAGTTCGTGCAGAGCGATTAAATACCGTCTCTGCATTACAAGAGAAGGTGCTTCATGAGCCTGCCTGTATGGAGCGATTCCTGCTAGGTCTATCAGTCAATGTGACTGCCATGTTCCGTGACCCTAGCTTTTATTTCGCTTTCCGCAGCCAAGTTGTACCGCTCTTACGCACCTATCCGTTTATTCGGATTTGGCATGCAGGATGTTCAACGGGTGAG
>DATNQP010000410.1:0-4041 GCA_036703965.1 Leptolyngbyaceae cyanobacterium | reverse complement strand
CAAAAACCCTTCCGTCACATCGCCCTGTACTTTGCGTAAACCATGTCCTGCAAAAAACAGCAAAGCGGTGTCGGGTTTACTCTTTCCCGATGGGTTGAATAACTGAGCGATCGCTGCTTCTAAGATTGGCACCGTTACCAGATTTTGTGGAGGTGGGTTGCGATCGACTCCCCGTTTTCCCTCTGGCGAGTATACCTCCGGCAAGCGCTGCACTTTAAAATTCTGGCTGGCTACCCCAATCTGATGTCAAAAACCCTGAAGATATCGCCAAAGATTGCTACAAAGCATTAATTCCCGATTCAAATTGGAAACAAGACCTAGAAGGACAAGGAACGTTTCTAGGGGCAACAATCTTTGAACTCTCGCGCTACCGTTTGAAAATCAAAGACGTCTCAGAAACTCCGACAACGATTCAAAGCATCCAAGAGAATCAGCACGTTATTATTATTATTTTTACCGATAAAGCAAGCGCCGATAAATTAGCTGAATTTTATGATGACTGGATGCGACTATTTGAATATCGCCACAAAATCCTCTGGGCTTACGGTCAGAGTCGCCTCCTCAAACAATCTATTAAAAATTATTTTACTACTATTGAAGAAGATAGAGAAACAATTAATATAAACCAGCCCAAAGAAAGAGAATTTGAAAAATGCCGCACAACCTTGATACGGGTGCAGAACGCCCTCAATAACTATACCCTTGACCTAAATCGGCTCGAATTTCAAAATCGCACAATTGACATTAATTTAAGTAATTATAAAAAACGCCTAGAACGAATTGAAGAAAAAGCCGGAAACAAACTGGAATTTTTTGAAAAATTTACCAAGGTAGTCACAGATAAATATCAGCTCCAAATTACCAAAGACTCAGAAAATCTGGAGCGAGGGATGAAATTGCTAGAGAATACCATTAGCGCCGTTCGCAGCCGCGTCGAAGTTGCCAAAGCCGAACGCGATCGCAACTTCCAAGATGCGATCGCAATTCTCGGTGTAGGGTGGAGTGTCGCCTCCTTCCTTCCGTCTCCAGATAAGCTGGGTGAAAATGCCAATGACCCCGTTAGGATGTTCCTCACCCAGTCACCACTCCCACCAACCTGGGTAAAGCCTGCTATTCCCCTGGTATACAAAGTGAGTGTTGCACTTGTAGCAGCAGCGTTGGCGTGGCTGTTGATTCGCTTATGGCCCGGATTAGTGAGACTAATCCCATTCATACCCAAAAAGAAATAGCGCTAGCTTACCTGGTAAGTGCGCTCGGCTCAAACAAGGGTGCGATCGCGGAAAGGACTTTTGGATAGGCTCTTAATCATCCCCCCAATCTTGGGAGGTTAGGGGGCACTGACGGGAGATAGTGCCTCAGACCTGGAACTGTTAGGATGAAGAAATACTACACTGTTAAACATTTCCCCGTATTCGCGAGTACTCCCCATGACTGCTCAAGTTGTTGTCGAAAAGAAAAAGTTAGAAAAGCCACCTTTAGAGATTCATTATCTAGGCGATCGCGTTTTGCGTCAGCCTGCTAAGCGCGTTGCCAAAGTAGACCAGAGCATCCGGCAGTTGGCTCAAGAAATGCTGCAAACCATGTACAGCGCTGATGGTATTGGTCTTGCTGCACCTCAGGTAGGGGTCAATAAGCAAATCATTGTGATCGATTGCGAACCGGATAACCCAGAAAACCAACCTGTGGTTTTAATCAACCCAGTGATCAAGCGTGTTGGTCGCAACGTGTGCGATGTTCAAGAAGGTTGTTTGAGCGTTCCGGGTGTCTATATGGATGTCACGCGCCCAGAAGAAATCGAAGTTGCCTACAAAGATGAAAACGGACGCCCCCAAACCTTAAAAGCGCAAGGACTCCTATCTCGTGTCATTCAGCACGAAATCGATCACCTCAATGGAGTGATGTTTGTCGATCGCGTGCAAAATGGTCTGGCTTTGACAGAGGAACTCAAGAAGCACGGCTTCTCAACGCAAGCCGTAAAACCCATCAGTTAATATATCTGTCAAAAACCATGATGACGCCAAAAAGCGGGCTATTTTTGATGAGTTCCTGCGTTGCTGGAATTGCATCAGTCGGTTCAATTTTTGAACTTTCTTCAGGAAACCCCCAGTTGGGATCATTGGTCACAGGAATTATCCTAGCGGCTAGTGTCCCCTTAACGGGATTATTTTTCTACGCGGCAGTTCGTGATGCCAGGGCAAATCAATAAAGGATTCTTGAATAGAACTATCTTGAAAGTTGACGCTGGGGACTAGGGACTAGGGACTAGGGATTGGGAAAAGAGACTTTCAGGTTTTCGTTATAAACGCTAATCGTCGCCCTATGACTGGTCAAGTTTACAGCGGATTTCTACGACAGCTGTCTAAGGGTGGTACACCGGAACGGCTACTACCGCCCTACGCCCTGCCTGAAAATCAGGAGATAATGATTGGGCGCGATCCAAGCTGCCAAATTGCCTTAGAGCCAAATCAGTACCTAAATGTATCTCGGCGTCATGCCGCCATTCGCCCTCTTTACCCCTTGGGAAATGGCTTACCTCGCTGGGAGATTTGTGACCTGAATAGCGCCAATGGCACATACCTGAATGGGCAGTACTTGCAAGGTTGTTACCCATTGCAGGCAGGCGATCGCATTGAGTTGGGTCATGATGGTCCACAATTCATCTTTGAATGCCAGTTCAACCAAAACCCTACTCCCCTCTATTCGCCACCTGTACCAACTAACTTCAACACCGCCACAAGCACGCCTGTAACACCGGGTGGGAGTGTAGGACACTCTAAGCCAGATTCTGTGACCTTTACCCAACTATTTCCCCTAGCGTCAACAGGAGGAGACTTAACTCAGAAAGCGTTCTTAGGACCAGGCATCCTGACGGTAGTCTTTGTGGTATTGATGTTCGCTGCTGTTGGTCAGCCTGTTGCCTTTAACCTGCTGCTTGCCGCCTATTTAGCCGGGGCGGCTTCTTTCTTTGTCTACCGACTTTGCGGCAAGTCTAAACCCTGGTGGGTCTTACTGAGTTGTGCTAGCTTCACTGGGTTAATCTTAGTTAGTCCGATTCTGCCCCTATTTATCACTGTTTTTCGCAACATTTTGCCCGGAAGCTTGCCAAATCAGGGTGAAGAGATCAGCTTTATGTCTTTACTCATCCGGATGTTTTTTGGGGCGGGACTGATGGAAGAGTTGCTCAAGGCGTTGCCGGTGCTATGGGCTTATTTCCTGGGCAGGGTCTTATACTCACCGTGGCGAGAACGGATTGGTGTCTGGGAACCTCTGGATGGGATTCTGTTAGGAACAGCATCAGCTGTCGGATTTACCCTGTTAGAAACGTTGGGGCAGTATGTACCTGAAATTATTAATAATGCAACACTGCAAGCCGGTGAGGCAGCCGGTCAACTGCGAGGATTGCAGTTATTGATTCCCCGTGTCCTCGGTTCAGTGGTGGGACACATGGCTTATAGTGGCTATTTAGGATATTTTATTGGGTTGAGCGTGCTTAAGCCTAGTAAGCGTTGGCAGATTTTAAGTGTTGGTTATATCTGTGCAGCTGCTCTCCATGCGCTCTGGAATTCAACGGGATTTGTCAGTCCTTTACTCTTGGCAGTGGTTGGGGTCTTGTCTTACGCCTTTTTGGCATCCGCAATTCTTAAGGCTAGGGTACTTTCACCAACGCGATCGCAAAACTTCGCCACTCGCCTTTTTGGGGACTAATATAGCAGTCGCCAAGGCAATTAGGACTCTCGCCAAATACTGAAACCTTAATCCCTCAATCTTTTCCCTTCTGCCTTCTGCCCTATGCCCTCTGCCTTTTGCTATACCAAGTTGCTGTAGTTTATGTCATCCGGTATATGTGCGTGAGCTGTAGTAGCGATTAACTTAAGCATTAGGAAAATACATAAATCTGGATAGGTCTACACCAAAGGGAATGCATAAAGCCCTTTGACTTACTTTTACTTTTTAATAGCGATCGCGTACAGCCTCATTGCCTGCACTATGAAGTCTTGCGAGGTCTCAATGTGTTCGCTTTCACTGTGCTATTGCCGTCTT
>DATNQP010000409.1:0-14958 GCA_036703965.1 Leptolyngbyaceae cyanobacterium | reverse complement strand
GGGGCTGATGTTTTTCTCTAATGAGCTTTGGACGCGATCGCGTCCTGTAGTATTACCCCCTTGACAAACGGTTCCTCACCTTAACTTGTCACGAAGGTCTGACTCAAGGTGTGTAGAGCAGCAACCCAAAGGTCACTGGTTACTGCTCACTGGTAACTATTAACCTGCTACCGCTACGGCAACTCCTTCTAAGCCCAGAGAACTAAACCTGGCTCATAAGGACTTGAGAGATTGTTGTGTTTAGGCAACACCCGCAGAGATAGACCTTGTAAGCCACTGGAATTGTAGATAACGTCAGCCGTGTAAATGCTGTAGTTATGCTCATCGGTTCCTTGGTATGCCATTGGCACGGGTAGACCATTAACAATCTGCCCATCGGCGTTTACCGCTCCCTGGTAGAGTTGCACCTGAACGTCATCAGACGTCAGTCCTGCCAGATTAATTCGGGTTTTGACAGCGACAGATTGGTTGACCATTAACTCAGCCGGTGCAGCGATGTCAACGTCTGCGATTTTGATGTCATACCAGCGTTCAAATAGCTGCCGTTTCCAGCTGGCTAATTCTTTGGCTGGGGTGTAGGCATTATTTGTCATCGCAAAGTAGCGATCGCTAGTTGGGAAATACCCGCGTATTGCATAATCCCGAAGCATGCGGGCGGTGTTGAAGTACGGCGTGTTTAGCCGGATTGCTTGCTTCATCTTCGCCACCCACCCCTTGGGAATGCCTTCTGCATCGCGATCGTAGAACAAGGGCATGACTTCCTGCTCTAGCAAGTCGTAGAGAGCGTTGGCTTCTACCTGGTCTTCATACTCAGCGTCCTCGTAGGTTTCCCCGTGACCAATGGGCCAACCCGTGCGGACATAATCTGCCTCGTCCCACCAGCCATCCAGAATGCTGACATTCGGCAGACCATTCATCGATGCCTTCATCCCAGACGTTCCAGACGCCTCGCGGGGACGGCGGGGAGTGTTCATCCAAACATCGCAACCCGCAACCAACAGACGCGCTAAATAAATGTCGTAGTCGGGAACGAAAACCACATGTTCGTCGATACCCGCCTCACGAATCTGGTGGATGATATCGCGGATTAACTCTTTCCCTGGCGTATCTTTGGGATGGGCTTTGCCAGCAATAACAAACTGTACTTGCCGGTCTTTATTGCCCCTCATGATTGCCTTGATCCGATCCATGTCGCGCATGAACAAGTTCGCCCGCTTATAGGTGGCAAAGCGACGGGCAAAGCCAATGGTCAAGACGCTGGGGTCAAGAACTTCCTGGATTTGAGCTAGCTCAGCTGGGGTTGCGCCGCGATCGCGCAGATGTTTGTGCATCCTCTCCCGCACATACACCACCATCTCCGACCGGCAGCGTTCATGATTGCGCCACAACTCCTCATCAGGGATTGAGGTAACACGCTCCCATAGGGGGTCCTCAGAGCCTTTTTCCGACCAGCTAGGTCCCAGGTAGCGGTCATACAGCTCCTGATTGGACTTCGCGACAACGCTACGAGCATGTACCCCATTAGTAATTGCCGTAATCGGCACTTCCACCAGTGGCAGGTTCGCCCACAGCCCCTGGAACATCACCCGTGACACTTCTCCATGCAACTGGCTAACCCCATTAATAAAGCTTGAGGTCTTGATTGCCAGAGCTGCCATGCTAAAGGGGGATGCCAAATTGCTGGTGTCTTCCCGCCCTAGTGCCAGAAATTCCTCTCTCGACAAGCCAAAGATGTTGGAGTAGTGTCCAACGTAGTACATCGCCTTATCGGGAGGGAACAAGTCAAACCCAGCGGAGACAGGCGTATGGGTTGTGAAAATCTGTGTTGCCTGCGCCACCTGTTTGGCTTCGGCAAAGCTCAGACCCTCTACCTCGATTAGCTTGCGGATACGCTCTAAAATCAAAAAGGCGGAGTGACCTTCGTTGAGATGATAGACCGTAGGTTTAATTCCTAAAGCTTGTAGGGCGCGAACTCCCCCAATCCCCAACATCATCTCCTGGTGAATCCGCATATCCAGGTCACCGCCATAGAGCTGGTCAGTGATGTCGTTGTCGTAGGGATTGTTCGGTTCAATATTAGTGTCGAGTAGGTACAGGGGTACAGTTCCCACTTGTACGCGCCAGACACGGGCATAGACAGTACGACCAGGATAATCTACTTCAATCCGCAGCTCTGAACCATCGGCATTACGCTCCAGGTGTAGCGGCATGTTGTAAAAGTCGTTGATTGGGTAGCGTTCCTGCTGCCACCCATCGCCGTTGAGGTACTGGGCAAAGTAGCCTTCCTGGTAAAGCAAACCCACCGCCACTAAGGGTAGACCCAGGTCAGATGCTGATTTCAGGTGGTCACCGGCGAGGACCCCCAAGCCGCCAGAATAGATCGGTAGGCAATCGACTAAGCCAAACTCGGCGCAGAAGTAGGCATAGCATTCCTGAGTTGTTTTTTGTCCGTTGTCCGTTGTCAGTTGTTCTTCAATTTTGCTAGCCACCCCTAAGGCTGACGACTGACCACTAGCCAACCCACGTTGCTTGCGATACCAGGTGCGCTCGTTAAGATAGTTGTCCAACTGTTGGGATGCCCGTTCCATTTGGGCAAGAAAGCCTTCATCTTCGGCGACTTCCTGAAGCCGCGTTTGGCTGATCGTCCCCAGCATCAAGACGGGGTTGTGGCGGCTAGACTCCCACAGGTCGCGGTCCAGGCGTCGGAATAAATCTTTGGTCTCAACATTCCAATCCCAGTGCAGGTTATAAGCTAGCTTCCGTAAGGTTTCAAGCTGCTTGGGCAGGAATGGAGAGACGTTGAAGGTACGAATCGGCTGCATAGAGCGACAAAATCCCTAGTCTTACACGCTTAATATTGTGTGCATACTTATGCCCAAAGTAAGATACTTTTAATACTGTTTTAGTTAACAATCTATTACTTTCCTTAATTTCAGCCCTACAGATAAGCGGCTGGGCATCTAATTTGCATCATGGCAAGAGGCTAGAGACCGCTTACTCCCCTATGTCCCCACATCTCTCCTTGGAAGATGTAGCCTCAGAACAGCGAACTGGTATTCCATAGGTCAATCAAGGCGAACGACGAGCTGGAACGTTTGAGAACACTACTGCGTCATAGGAGAAGTCATAGTCAAGCATTAGCCTCGTTGACACAGCGATCGGCATCTTGAGGTTTCGCCGCCATTGACAAGACCTCCCAAGCTAAAAAGGAAGCCTCCTTTGGGTATGATATGAAAGTTGTTGCGTTTTGCAACGCCATTCTAATTCAGCTCTTCATAACTCTGGGAGATAACACTATGCTGACCCTCAAGGTTGTTGTTTATATCGTTGTTAGTATCTTCGTTGGCTTATTTGTGTTTGGCTTTTTGTCAAATGATCCGGCTCGTAACCCCAAGCGACGGGATTTGGAGTAAATAGGGATCGCTTCACATCCTTTAGTCTGTGTAAAGGGGCGAGGCGTGCCTCGCCCTGGCAGCGTTCAGTGCGGTGATCGGTCACGTTTCGGAGCTGCCCCTTCGAATCTTACTGTTAAAAGATGCCGCAACCAGTTCAACCGCCTGAAACCCCTGCGATTATTAGACCCGTAACCTCTGAAGATGAAGTACGACTCGATAAAGCTTCAAATGACACATCAGTAGCTGTACCAAATCAAACAGGGCAAACTGCGGTACTCGCTACACCAACCCCCCCAGAAACCTTTGCACCTGAGTCCTCCTCCTTGAGGATTGAAAAAAGCGCTGCCCTACTTGGGCCTCCGATTTCCGTCGGTTATTCCGTGCAACCTGCACCTGTAGCGACAGAAGAGTTGCAGGTTAGCACGTTGAAAGTTGAAAGTTTAAACCTTCAACCCTCCAACCCTCCAACTTTTCAACCTTCCAATCCTCCAACCTCCAACCGTCCAACCGCCCAACCCTCTAACATTTCATCCATCTCTCTTGAGGAATCAAACGTCAAAGGTTTAGTGACTCAGGAGCGGGGAGGAGAACGTAGAGAATTTGAGTTTGATGTGCCGACCCCGGAGACTCAACCCTTGCCAGATGAGACGGCACCTACACCAGCGGAGGGCGAGACTACCCCCCCACCCGCTGCCAGTCCGGAGTCTCCCACTCCCGCATCCACTACGCCCTTTGGGGCGGCTGGTGTAATAGAACTGACCGCAGACCAGCAAGAGTACGACGAACAGCGACAAGTAATTACGGCAATAGGAAATGTCGTGTTACGGTTTCGGGAAGCCATACTAGATGCTGACCGCGTCCAAGTGAACTTGCCAAATCGCATTCTTATTGCCGAGGGGAATGTTGCTCTGACACGAGGAGAGCAGGTGCTGCGGGGTGAGCGATTTGAGTATTTCTTTGTCCAGGATAGTGGCGTCGTTTTGAATGCCAGTGGTGAGTTTTATACGCCCACATCAGGAACAGATCTTAATGTCTTGCCAGCCCCAGATGGGACGGCTGTCACACCGCCGCCGCGACCATTAAGCGATCGCATTGTGAGCGAGCAACCGCTACAAGGAATCAGTAATGTAGGTGGTTATTCCTTTGTAGCCGGTGCTGGGAGACAGATTGCTAATGTGCCTACGCAACAATCGGGAGGGACGATTAATCGATTGCGCTATCAAGCCGACCGGGTTGATTTTGACGGCAAAGGAGCGATCGGCACGAATGTCCGAATTAGCAACGACCCCTTTTCACCCCCTGAGTTGGAGTTACGGGCAGATACCGTGCGGTTTACGCGGGTTGAACCCTTGGTAGATGAAATAGTGGCTTCCCGACCGCGCCTGGTTTTCGATCAGGGTTTAGAAGTGCCGACATTGCGCAATCGCATCACGATTGACCGCCGTCAACGGGAACCCGGTCTAGTCAACTTTGGGTTTGATAGCAGCGATCGCGGCGGGCTGTATGTTGAGCGTGCCTTCGAGGTACTCAACACTCCCGCTGTGCGATTTAGTGTGACACCACAGTACTTTCTCCAGAAGGCAATTTTTGAGGATGGGATTATTGACCCATCGATCTTTGGTCTCAAAGCTCGACTTGATGCTGTCCTTGCGCCCCGAACAACCCTGACGGGGCGTGCAGTTCTCACCACTTTAGACCCCGATGATGTAGAAGAAGAATTTCGGGGAAGTTTGCGACTACAGCAAACTATTGGAACCACTCTCCCTCATACTCTGAATCTGGAATATAGCTACCGCGATCGCCTCTTCAACGGCTCCCTTGGCTTCCAGACTGTTCGGAGTAGTCTTGGTGCCGTCCTGACCTCTCCAGTCATTCCTTTGGGTCAAACTGGCATCAACCTGACCTATCAGGCAAGCGCTCAGTATATCAACTCCGAGACAGACAAATTAGACTTGCTTCAACCAGACCGGGAAAATAATCGAGTCAACCTAGCACGCTATCAAGGCAGTGCTAGCTTGAGCCGGGGTTTTGTACTCTGGCAGGGTCAAACCTTGCCAGCTACTCCCACCGAAGGGTTGCGATATACACCAACGCCAGTGCTTCCCTACTTGGCACTAACTACTAGCGTCAGGGGTGTCGCCAGTGCTTATAGTAACGGTGATACTCAGGAATCCTTAAGTGGCACTCTTGGGCTAGTCGGGCAACTAGGGCATTTTTCCAAACCCTATCTGGATTACACTGGTTTTAACATCAGCTACACTCAGGTTGCGCGTGGTGACCTCTCACCTTTCCTGTTTGACCGAGATGTAGACACCAAGGTTCTTTCCGCTGGTATCACCCAGCAAATCTACGGTCCGTTTCGACTTGGTTTTCAGACTTCTTTGAATTTAGACACTGGTAGAGAAATCAGCACCGACTACTTGCTGGAATACAGCCGTCGCACCTATAACATCCTCCTCCGCTACAACCCAGTCCTACAACTTGGTTCTCTTAACCTGCGGATTAACGACTTTAACTGGACAGGTAATCCAGGATTGTTCGAGGGTTCTGATGTCCGCCCTGTTGTGCAGGGGGTTACTCAGTGACTTCGGCATTCTTACGCTCATCCCCCGACTGAAGTGCCGGGGAGTTCGGGGTAATTGGTAATCGGTAAACGATTAGCCAGAACGTCTCTACTAGTCTGTCAACCTTAAGTTGAAGGGTAATGACTTATCGGTTGTGATGAATTTTCTTAAGTCAGTGACCATTCACCTTAAATAAATGAGTTGAGAAAGGACAAGGAAGAAGTGTCTTAACATTTACCCCTCAAATCTACCTTGACGCTCTACTACGACTAAAAGGTAAAAGCGGCTTGACTCTATCTAATTCTACTTCTTTTTAGAGCTAAAATCTTCATGGCTCTATCGATTCTGCTACTGAAGTTTTGACTAGATTTATTGAAGATTATTCCTGACGTTCACCGACCAAGCTTACACAGGGACGACCATTAGCATCAATAAAATAGCAAGTACCAGCACTGGAACTACTATTTGATTGAATGTTAGTAGCTTGAGGCGTTTTGTCACATAATTTTCTAAGATCTAAAGTTATACCGTCTTCGGTTTGTAGATAGCAAACTAGCACCTCACTATTTGAATTTGGCACTACTGGGTACGGGTTTACCATCGGTAATGGGCGGCTAAAAACAACTTCAGGCAGTAATGAAATCAGGGTAATAGATAGCGCAGTAGTTAAATGAAAGTATCTCAGCACAGAATTATCCTCAATTCTTAATTAATGATTTGTTAGATGGGCTTTTGGCTCAACTACAGAAAACTTGCTGGAAAAAAAAGTCAGTATTAAACCGAGAAAAAAGCACGTTGCAGTAACTAGATCAGGCTGATATAGCAAGCCGAAATCATTTGTGAGATTGACTTTTTTGAACGTAGACGCGTAGCGGCTTGCCGCAGGCCACCACTCCAGGCACAGAGAACGCACAGGAGAGGAAGAGAGGTTCTCATGAATCATTTAGGATTGCTATATAGCAAAAGGCAGAGGGCATAGGGCAGAGGGCATAGGGCAGAAGGCAGAAGGGATGCATATTGAGGGGTTAAGGTTTCAGTATTTGGCGAGAGTCCTAATTGCCTTGGCGACTGCTATAGCTAAGCTCCAGGCGAATAGCAGGTGGTGAAATGTTAATGCTGAGTTATAGTCTGACCAGCCCGATTTGCACCAGTGCCTGCGTCGTGATTCCCAAGCCGATCAGTGCGACGAACAGCGCACTCACTGTAGGTAACATCCTTACCAGCCCAACTGGTGTTGGCAGTCGATGAAACAGCCGCTTACCCCAAACGAGCAGCAATCCCAGCGCAGTTAGCACCCCTGCAAGTCCTAAGCTGAATGCCAACACTAGCACCAGTCCAAAACCGATACGACCCAGAGCGATCGCACTCAGCAGTACAACTAGGGCTGAAGGACAGGGTACAAGACCTCCAGAAATGCCTAAAACAAGCAGGCTACGCCAAGTGACGGGCGCTCCGTCAGCACCTGGAGGTAAGTGCGAGTGGTCTCCGTGACTATGACTCTCTTCACGATGCGGGTGGTGATGATGATGGTAGGGCTTGTGGTCGTGGCTATGACCCTCTTCACGATGCGGGTGGTGGGTGTGACCGTGGGGATGGTCGTGGTCATGGTGGTGGGTGTGACCGTGGGCGTGGTCATGGTTATGGTGGTAGAGGTGATGATGGGAATGCTCATCATTGGCTTGATCGCCAGCGTGGCTGTGTCCAAAAGACGATTTCTTAAAAAGCTGCGTACTCCGCAGTCGGCTGATGAACAGGTTCAGTCCAATGGCGACCACCATTAGACCCGATAGAAAGCTGAGCCAGGGGTACAGTTGCTCTGGCAGGATGTAGTGCGAGGCGAAGAGGGTGACCAACCCCAGAGCGAACACACCAGTGGTATGGGCAATCGTCGTCGTCAGCCCTAAGAACACAGCGTGTTGGGCGGTGGAGCGCGACCCCGCCAGGTAGGCACCGACTATCGTCTTGCCGTGTCCGGGTGACATGGCATGCATCGCGCCCCACACGAAAGAGCCAGCGATCGCGATCAGGAGACTCCCGGTTTGTTGCCATGCCGAACCTGGCATTAAAGAAAGCTCACGGTTTCCTGGGCTGAATATAACGTTTTGCGTCTGTTTAGGTTGCAAGATGGTCGCTAGACAGCGAGCAGTAGGCACTCCTGGCAGGAACAGATCGTAGTGAATCTTTAGCCCTTGAACGGGCTTGATCCAGGTGTAGACCAGTATTAAGGTGCTGTGGGTGCCAACAGTCGCCTTCAGGTTCGACGGGAGGGCAGCCATGTCGGACGGCTTGATAGTCAGAGTACCGTTGTGATTTTCCCCATCAGTGAGGCGGATGCGATCGCTCAAGAAGTTCTGAAGCTCTACTTGATGGGTGCGTACTTCATCCGACGAAAGCTGGCTATCCCGATTATCGTCCGCTGACGCCGCCAAACCCGTGGGAAAGGTCAGTGTTATTTGGGTTTGGGTTTCGCCCACTACAATCTCAGCAACTGCCAGGTCAGCCCAATGAGCATAGCTGGGGGTACACCAGGTAGTGAGGAGGAGCGACCCTAGAAACGAGAGGATAAGCCTGTATAAACGCCACTTCCGGTTCATGATTATGTAAACTCTACTTCGGAGTGAATAATTTCAGTTCACAAGCCTAAAAGTCCTACCCCCAGCCCCAACGTCCGCTGGGCTTGTTCATCGAACGTGGGGTCAGTCTCTTGGACAAGTCGAAAGAAGGCAAGAGCCTGAGGCTGATTCCCCAGTGCTTGTTCAATTACGCCTGCCCGATGGAAAAGTCCAGGGTCGCGGATGCCTGAGCGGAGGGCTTCCTGCATTGCTGCTTTTGCTTCAGGCCAGCGACCTAAACCAGAGAGTGCCCAGGCTAAGGTGTCAAGCGTCTCAGCATCACGGCGCACGCGCACCTCCATCTGCATCAAGGTCAGAGCTTCAGCTATATTCTTAGAGCCACCCCGCTCTAGCAGCAGACGCGCCAACTCACGCCGATGTCCGAAGGAGGCCAGATCCTCGCGTAACCGCGCTTCGGCTTTATCCAGCCATAGTTTCGCCCCTGATTTGTCGCCTGACAACTCCTTCACGCGAACCATGCCCCGCATGACGACGTGATCGTATACAGTAGGCGATCGCTGTGAGGTGAGGAAGACTTGTGAATAATGGCGCTCAGCCGCCTGATAATCTCCAAGCCGAACCTCCAATTCTGCCAGATTCAAGAGTGCTGGAGGATATTGCGGCAGGACGCGCAGGGATTCTTGATAAAGTTCACGGGCTTTTTTTAGTTGCCCCCGCTTATAGTTAAGCCGACCAAGCAAGGTTCGCGCCCAAATCGAACCACCCGTTTCTCCGGGTTCTTCAGCAGCCAGAGCCTGCTGGAAGTTTTGAATCGCGGCATCATCCTTCCCCTGAGCTACGTTCACCAAAGCCATTAGTGTTAGGGACCCTAGAGCAGGGTAACGGTTTACCAAGGCATCAGCCGCAACGCTGGCTTCATCTACCTTCCCCATAGCCAGCTTGGCTGTCACCATGACTGAGAGAGCCTCCTCTTTTCCAGGTACCTGTTCGGCTAGGCGAATCGCTTCGGCAAAGTCATGTCTGGCTTGTGCAACCCGCGCCAATGCCAGAACCGCACCATCATTGTGAAAAGGCAACTTTGCTAGTGACTGTTGGGCTGATTGCTCTGCTAGCAAATACCAACTG
Organism: Leptolyngbyaceae cyanobacterium; assembly: GCA_036703965.1. Classification (GTDB taxonomy): domain Bacteria; phylum Cyanobacteriota; class Cyanobacteriia; order Cyanobacteriales; family Coleofasciculaceae; genus DATNQP01. The sequence continues at coordinate 5,301 of DATNQP010000409.1, read as the reverse complement.
ACATCTCCAGTGGCACGAGCCATCTTGAGGTAGGTGCTGGCTAGTGAGGCCCGATCCAGTCCATCCTCCGGACTCCTGCGGATACGTTCCTGATAGAAAGCTATCTCCTTTCCCAGGGCTAGCGTGACTGTACCCTGTGCGGATCGAGAAAAGCGGTAGCGGTAGGGGGTTTCGCGTCCAGTCTCGACCTTCAATAAGAACAGACCGGCGGGAACGGACAACAGGATACCTATAACTAGCAGTCCAACCCAGACGGGCAGCGAGAAACGTTTCCGAATTCTTGAGCTGTCCCTGTGTTCGTGATAGTTAGCAGATTTCATAAAACTCTTCCCGCCTGGAAACTCCATCCCTTCGTTTGTGGGGAAGAAGGCGGGGTAGGGTATGACGCTTTCCCATGAGACAATTGCATCAATAGCGAAATGCTTCCAACGCAGTGCAGTGGTTTGCTGTACAAGGCTTCTAGGCAGTAGCTATCAACGCTTTGGGGATGTCTGTAACGCATCCTAAAATCTCGACAATCAATCATAGGTAACTGTGAAAAGTGTGTTAGGGATAAAGCCGCATCCACTTGTCGGTGCGGAAGTTTACACCACTTCCTCCGAAAAAAGAGCGAGCAGCAACGCAGTGACTCGTCCGAATAGCAGGCGCACTGCTCACTCTTGCTTGTTACTTTTAGTTGGCTGGAGCCAGGTAGGGGAACGAGGGGGCTAACGGATCGTGACCCTGTGCCGGATTTCCAGGCGTGCCTTCATACGACACGTTATCGGTTGTAATCGCTCCATTCGTTAATACACCAAGCGTGATGTCCACAACATCATCTTTGATCTTGCGTCCACGAATGGGGCTGCCATTGGCATTCAAAGCATTGGCGTATCCACTCGGTCCGGTTGTATCAATCCGCATGACATCGGGCAGAAAAGCACCCAGCAGGGCATTTGCTCTGGCGTCGCTATTGCCAACGGCGAGCAGCGTTTGTTTCGCTTCAGCCACAATGGGTCCAGCGATATTGGCAGCAGGTTGTTGACCAGCTAGCGCAGCCGCCTCAAAATCCGGTCCAACGCTGTTCAATGCGTTGAGATAGTCGTTGGTGACAATCAAGCCTTCATTAACCGCTGGTCGTGCTAGCCGCTCAACTTGATTGAACTTGCCGCCTGTTCCTGGGACTGAAACTGTCTCCCAGACATCGAACGTTGTTGCGGAGGTTGCTCCCTGCAAGAAAGTCCGTGGTACCCGCACAGCGATCGCGTTGACGTTGTAGCCTTTAGCAAAGTCAACAGCCGTGTTGGGGTCGCGGAAGCCGACAGCCGGTCCTGTGCCAAGCGCACCTGCACGAACCCGGAAGAATTGCTCAACGTCAAAGAAAAATGGATCTTCCCGGAGTCCCGCGAACACACCCAGAGCCGAGCCACCTAGCGAGACTTGACTAATACTAGGGGTGCTGTTACGTAACGGGGTAGTCAGGATGGATTGGTTGGCGACACTCGTGACCCCATCCCGGATCGCGGTTATCTTTATATTCTGCTGACCATTAGCGTTCGGCGCGCCAAATTGAAATCGAAGCACTACGTCGGGTTTGCCAGTGGGAGTAGCGTCGTTATTGCTAACCCGCGTCACATTGAAATCGTAGCGCGCTCTAGTGCTGAAGTAATACTGCTGGTTCGCCAGCGATCGCGGATTTGTGTTCATGATGAAGATCAGGTCTCCATCGGCAGCAGCAGGGTTCTGGTCTTTTTCTCGGAACACAAACAGGTCTGTCAAATTTAGATTGCGACCCTTAATTTCCGTCTCGCCGTCATCATGATCTGAAGCTTGGATGTACCTGGCACTGACTCCAGTAATTAGAGCCAACCCCAGAAGCAGTCCTCCTATTCCGATTGCCTTTTTCAAATTCATACTTATTACGTTTGTCTTGTTCGCCATGAGTTGTGTCTCTATCAAATTAAGGAGTGCGTCCTTCATCCACTCGTTGATGAATCAGAACGGTCACTCTACAATCAACTTTTTAGTCAAGCTCGAAATGCCTATTGTTTTTAGAACAAAAGGTCATCGTGTACTTTGACCTGATTTGCACTTTTCAGGTCATGCATGTGTTCACTTCTGAGTGATTTTTTCAATCAGCCGATTTTTCGATGCCACAGGATGTTGGTCACTCGTAGGAACCCTATTTTCCGGTGGTTAAAAGTGCTGAAGGGAAAATTTAGTAGTGCCTCTGCTATTCATGCCTACGCATCGAGGAGGTAGGTGTAATACTGAAGGTTCCTGTTACAATCAGCTAGACAACGCTCGAATGGCGGCTGGCTTATTCTGTAGTGTTTTTCTTATCTTTCAGCTGAGAAACTGCACCCCAAGCCCCAAGTGCCAATATACCTAACACGGAAGTGGGTTCGGGAACGCTTTCAGTTCTGGCTTGAAGTCCGGTGAGAGCGATAGTGTAGCGCCCACTGGTAGTGCTCGTACCCTCAAAACCAATCAGTGGTGACCCACCACCAGGGCCAGTTGGTTCAAACACTCCATCCGAAGGTTCATCAGGGAAAATTATTCCCCCGGCACTGATAGGGTCATAGCCAAAGCTGGAGATTGCTAAGTAATAGATGCCAGACTCGACTGGAGAAAAACTAAGTGACGGAAGGGTAGATTGTGATGAGCCAAAGCTATCGTCATTCGCATAGACACCTCTGCCGAATGAGTCGAACAGAAACAGCTGTGGATCTCCCAGAAGATCAGTCGGGGCACCTAAAGTCTCATCAATAGGAATCTGGATGAGAGTATCAAGGTTGAGTGTTGTAGCCGAGAATGTCTGACCTCCCATTAGAAAGATTTGGAACAGGTCAGCATCTTCAGAAAGAGTCCCAGAAATCGACTCTATTGGTTGTGTCCCTTGTAGGGTAACTTGGGCTGTGTTGAGAAGCTCACCGGCATCATCGCTCTCAGTGAACGTAACAGCCTGGGCATGACCCGAGGACATTACTGCCATCAGTACTGAGAGCACCGTTACTGGTGTAAAGTTTTTCATCGAATAGTTTTCCTCGTTATCATGGAGAATATCCCCCTTAAAGATGGAAGGAAAAAAATACTCCTACTTAAAGATGGATTGCATCTCTTCAGACATTCACGCTGTAGGACGTAAGGATTTCTCCCAATTTGGTTTTCAGAAGCAATATTCATAGCTTGTTCTAGTTTGTTGGCACTTTCCAGACCAAAAAGTGCTCATTTTTTGCTCACTTTTTCTATCCGTCAATCTCTTGGTGCCAGAGGATATCTGCTACCCGTGTGACTCCTGCTTTCAGATGGCGTCGAAAGGTACTGAAGGGTACATTTAGTATTTCAGCCGCGTGCTCTTGCGTCGGTGCAGGATCAAGGTGGGTATGATAGAGCGCTTGGTAGTATTTCGCTTCGCGTGGTGATGACTGTAATGATTCAGCCGCCTCTTTCACTAGGTTCTTCAAAGCGGCAATCCGTTCAGCTCTACTAGCTTTGGCTGTGACCCGCTCTACAACGGCACGAGAGTGCAGTAAAGGATTATCCTGTAGGGTGTCGGGACGGGAAAATTTGCGCAAGGCATCCTGCACGGCACCCGCAAACTCAGGTTGACTGAGGACGACTAGCGGTTCGCTCATCTGTGACGGCGATACAGCCTGCGCTGAAGCGGCTATTTCCCTTCGAGCCAACAGCTCTTGCCATGCCTTGGGTGGCAACACCCGCCAGTCGTGCCCATAGACCCCATAGCGTCGGCCGCCTACCTCGAAATCGGCCTGCTGTATCCGTGCCAAGTCTGCATAGGCAAACATTGCCGCCCACTCATCCGGTTCCGCACAGGGAAAGAAGGTGAATGCCAGTCCCGCTGTCGTCCGATGATGCTGCACAAAGTTAATGAAGATCAGGCTTTGCGTCGGTGAAACGGCTTGATAGGTGTCACGCACCATCCAGAAGCGGAAGAGGGTTGCCCCTTCGTTTCTGCGTAACGGTGCGTGGTTCTGTAGGTAGCGCCACGCCGCTTGCGCACCGGGATCTAGGTTCAAGTCGTCGCTAGTAGCTTGGTGCAGCGCCACCATAATGACAACTCCAGCGGGTTGCTGCTCAGCATTGCGAAAAACCAGGACGCCCTGCGGCTGACGAGTTAGCCAGTGAGCTGCCAGGTACGCAGATTCCTCGCCTTCATGCTCGGTTATCATTCTGATCAGTTCTGGTCGGTCAGTCTCCCGTAGGGTGTCGGTCAATAGACTACTGGTCTCTTGCCAGGTGAAACGGGGTCTTACAGCTGGGTTATCGCGATGGAGGAAAATGTAATCGAACAAGACGCGATGCTGCTCTTGGCTCTGGGTCTGCGTCAGGCGAGTGGTGTAGTAAGTACGAGCGCGCTGGTGAAGTTCTGCATACCAATCCGGATTGCGCCAGCGCAAGTCGGCTGCCAGGACATTGCGTGCTAAGTCGTGGGGAAATAAACCCAGCTGCCCCAGCTCGATAAATGACAATCCACGTAACCACTCGAATAACTCGTGGATATCAGGCATCGCTAGCATCTGAGCTAGTAATGCCTCAGTGGTTAGGCGCACCAGAGCACAGGCTTCCAGTGCCATCCGGTGGGCTGGACTGGGTACTTCTTGCACGAATTTTTCCAGCAGCGCCTTAATTACATCTGGCATTGCTTCAGGCTGGAAGCAGATGTCCTGTCCTTGAGAAAATACATCAGCCACCAAGGAGAGAGCGAGGGGATAACCGTGGGTAAAATCGAGAACAGTTTGATGCTGGTCAGTGGGAATTTTTCGTCTAGTCAGGTAGGTTCGACTTTCCTCTGGATTGAGGTTGCGTAGAGGCATTAAGTGAATCAAGGCTTGCCAGCCTGGATCAGATCGCCAAGGAGTCGTGGGGGAGTGGCGACCAGCTAGAACAATAAGGGTATTCTCTGGTAGCTGGGGAAGAAACTCTTCGCGCAACCATTCATCAAGTGGCGCGAGGGTTTCATAGGTATCGATCAAAATAACATGGCGGATGCGCTTTGCTTTTGGATCATGCTCCGCAAACGCGCACGTTTCGCTAACGCTTCGGGAAGCTAATACCTGAAGGGGAGACTCCAAGGGCGACACAGCCATCGCGAACCGCAACGCGCTGAGGAAAGATTCAGGAGCCGGTTCGAGGTTACGGGCATCTAGGAAAATCACCTGTATTTGAGCCTGCTCGCAGATTCGAGCACACTCTATTAGTAGGGTTGTCTTACCGACACCGCCTGGACCGAAGACGTGCAATACATAAAAAGGTAATTCCGCTGCGGCGATCGCTGATTTAAAGAAATTAAGCTCACGG
>DATNQP010000408.1:0-10259 GCA_036703965.1 Leptolyngbyaceae cyanobacterium | reverse complement strand
AATAAAGCTGGGTAACTCATTTTACTCTCCGATTTTTTCTGCGAATGGCAGTAGTTTGACTGAGAAGCAAAGAGACTATTTAGTATTATTGAGCAACCCAAGTCCTTTTAGCCTTACACTAGATTGAGGAAAATACGCCGCTGCACTCTGATTGTACTCAGGAGGCTCACCCTTCCTGATGCGAGCTAGAGCATTTCCTCGGATAGAAACATCTACTACTAGATCTACAATATCTACGTCTGGATTTGTATCTGTGAAGTTGACCGCGAAGCCTTTGCTTTGACCAGTAGTAGCATCTTCCTCTTTATCAATGTAATCAACCAGTATCTGCATCGGGTTCGTGTAATCTTCGCCTGCTTTCTCCCAAGCTTTCATTTTCGCGTCAAGTGTACCTTGTTCACCAAGATTAAACGGTGCAAAGCCTTCGTCTGGAGGGATGATTTCATTATCTTGAGTATCCCTCACGCCATCGTGGATTTCAAACCTGCCAATCCGAGCAGCGCAAGACCAAGGGGCAGTACAAGTATTATCTTTTATATGGTAGTAAACAACGAGTGAGTAAGCCTTGGCGTCATTACAATTTTGTTGTCTCTCCGAGTCTGATGCAGTCAGACAGTCAGTTCTATTATTTATTGGGACAACTTCCTGCATATTCTCAAGCTTCCAGAATGCTAAAACAGGAACGCAACTAGTCCCTGAACGACAACCATCTATAAGACCAGAGTCTGGTGGTATTTGGTCTTTAATTCCACTACGATTTGGAAGAGCGGCGTGGGGGGTTGTCAAAGCATCCTGATCGTAAATATAGACGGCTTGCTGTAAATCTCTAGAGATATAGTCAAGAGCTGCCTGGATTTCTTGCTCGGAGTTTGCCTTAGCCTGTTCGTTGCGGTCTGTCTGCATGATGTTGACCATAAACCCCAGCAATGGCGCGATTACCAGAAAAGCAAGAACTACAGCCACCAGTAGTTCAATCAGGGTAAAACCGCCTGTTTTGTTACTCTGTCTGGGGCGTTTGAGCTGATTGGTTAAGAGAAATTTAAGTAGATTCATCTTGCTATAGTTTCCCCCTTAGCGGCACTCAGAGTTAGTATTACCAGGATCGTCCAGCCGCTTGCATAGATTGCTGAAAGTGGTTTTATCGGTAACAATCTCCGTGGTCATTTCCACTAGTGGCGCTTTGCGATCGCCTAGTCCACTTGTAACTGTCTTGGCTTCAAGCTTTATTCGGACAGGATCACTGGTACTCTTTTTCAGAGCCTCACTGTCTTTAAAGGCATCTGCCCTGTAAACACGAATACCCAGTTGATAGCCTTTTTCTGCCTTCTGTACGGGTGTTAGGGATGCGACCACGTCCTGGCTTATCCCAAAACCTTGGACGATTATATCCTTGGTGCTGTCCGCCTCACAGCGACGAGTATCGTCATTATCGGCGCAGTACAAAAAATAATCAGTTGTCTCTGTGTCGCATTTGAAAAATTTGGGGGGTCCTGGGGGTACTAGATAGTCTCCTGGTGGTGCTGGGCAGTCTAAAGTTCCCCCACTGGGAACCGGAACCTCGTTGGGTGTTAGGGCAAGAGTGATAGGTGGAGGGGGAGCCGTCTGGTCGTTAGAAGCGAGAATTCCGCCGGAGCTAACGGCAGCAATGTAGGCTCTAGCAGCGTTGGTTCCCATTTCCAGCCGCTTTGTCTGAACCCGAGTAGCAACCGAGAGGACAATCGCTGGTGAAATGGCAATCATCATGATGGTAACCACGAGGATTGCCATCAAGGATTCAATGAGGGTGAAACCCGCTTGACTGGAGGCTGGGGAGTAGTATGGCTTCTTTTTGGGGTTCATCATTGTCCTTTCAACTCAGCATTGTTACTTAGGGGGCATCTAAAAACTACTTCTTCATTTTTCGTTGGGTGTGGGCTTCTAGGTTAGAAGCTAAAGGCTGTAGTCAATGCCCTGAACCTCTAGCCTCTAGCTCCAAGACAACATGGATATCTCCTTTAGTTGTAATTACTTATATCTAGGCAGTTACCAGGACGTGCCTCCGTATCGACAGCGTAATCGCCTACAGTTCCACTTTCTAAATCCAACTCTCCTGCACACAACAGAGTTTGCACCCATTCGTCATTACGACTCAATTCCCTGTAGAACTTATTTGGATCGCCCGCCGAGGGTGTTGTAATCCGTTGGGAAAATGCATCAGGTAACTGAGGCAATAGCCCCACATCAAAGCCCCAGTCACGATTAGGTGCTGTATAGTACGGCGAACGACCACCACTGTTGTCAGTTCTGTAAATTTGTGGGTATCCGAAAATACCGGGATTTGGGGCAGTAGTCGTCAGAAGATCTACATAGGGAGCTGTGGCATAGGCACTGCGCTTGACCTGAATAAATGAACCCTTGATTTTGGCTGTAACTGGAGCAAGGCCTTCCCAATTTTCTAGGAAAATTGGGAAGTTAGGCATACCCCCATTAAATTCAGCCGATGTGTCAGCTGTGGCGTTACGACTAGGAGTATCGCCTGCGGCGATTATTAGATTAAATGTCGTATTAGTAGGTGTCTGCATCCAGTTTTTCTCTGATTTCTCCACGGTCTTAGGGTCAGTGGGGAAGGAGAAATAGTTTTGCGCGGAAATTTGGGTTGGTAGGTGAAGTTGCAGCACGGGTACCAAAAGCGGTTGCTCAGTTGTGCCGACTCCTGCCGTTCCTGCTAATGGTGTTTGGTAGAACAGTGGCTTGCTATAACCGTAATTACCACCACTAGTTGGGTTGGCAGCGTTAGTTGCTGTCTTAAACCACAGAGTGCCAGGGTTAGGCGGTATTCGTGGAAAGTTAGTATTACTAAATGGCGCGTAAGGGGGAAAAGGAGCAGAGCCGGTGCCAGTTCGGTTTATCGTCGTCATGCTTACATACGGAAAATACTCTACCTTTCCCGCATTGTTAATTCCTATGGGAACTGGTCTTCCAGAGCTATCCAGCACCAGTCTGTTTGGAGGGATGACATTACCAGAACTATCAGTAGCGGCAGGAAAAGGTGTTCGTAAGAAAGCAACTCGACGTGGATAGCGCCTCTCTGCTTCTGTTTCACTAGGCTCTACAGCGGTACTATTATTGCCATCGAATCCTTTGGCAAGGCTTGCCGTAGTTCCTGCACCAAGCTTGTCAGCCACAGCCACGGAACTAGAAGAACCACCTTCTGTTGCAGGTATTAACTCCCATGCCCTGATATCTTTTTCTGTGGCGTCTATAAAATTATTGTTATCGTCATCATAGCCAACGACCCAATCTGTAGGTCCACATTGCTCAACCAGGGGTTTCCGGCAGATTTCCATGACATATTCTCCGAAATCCGCCCGGCGCTGAATCGGAGTAACGAAGTTGTTGACATACGAGCTACCATCATTAGAACTTCCAAGAGTTGGGTCAAAGTCCAGTTTAGGAAAACCAAAATTGGAACCTACGGTCTCGTCAGACCAGTCAGCACTGGTGAGGTAGTTGTTGTCAAAAAAGCCATTTAACTTACGAGCCGCGCTTACAGTGATCTCTGTCTCTTTAACATCAGTATCCGTCGCGTCCTTGTCACCATTGAGGTCAAAACCCACTTGAGTTTCATCGACTGGGGGGTTTGTGGCATCAGGTAAACCGCCGCTTGAATCAAAGTCATACCCCCCCAAAACTAGATTATTAGCGAGGGTGTCTACATTCTTTCTCAGGTCATAGTCTCCCTCATTGCGGAAACCAAATCTGAAATTGTTAGAGAGTAGAGTAACTGAATCTGCGAGTACCGTTGCTGGTCGCCATAGATCTCCTGGATCGCAGTTAAGTCCAGGCTGATCCTTACGACAGGCAAATAAAGTTGAGGGAGTGGTGCGACCCGTGTAGAAATTACTAAAATTTGCTGCTAAGGGTTCCTCAAACTCTTCCAATGGAGCTCCCGAACTGGCGTTTTGATGCAGATTAAAGCCCCGCGCATTAGCTTTGACATAAGCTGGCAAATTAGTGGCTAAGATCAGGCCCTTTTCTTCCGGCTTGTATTCATTAGCATCACCGCCACGGGCTAGTTCGGTACCGTTAATTAGCATAATCCCGTTAGGACGGCGAGTTGGATCGAGGATGAAGTCAACTGGGCTGTTGAGCTTCCTTTGTACCATTGTTGCGTCTGGATCTACGCTCAAATCCTGCAATGCATCCTCACGAGTCGCGTAGATAATGCCACTATCTGGCAATAGATACTCATCATCGGGGACGACTGTATTCATTGGAGCCTGACCCGCGATCGCTTTTTTCCGAAGCTTATCTAGATCCAACACAGTCGCCCGAATTTCTAAAGGCTGACGCTGTTCGATGCTGAGGTCATAGTTATTTGGGATACTAGTGGGGTCGGGGTCCTCAAGTGCTTTAACTTGTCGAGCATCCAGAAAACTGGTTTCGTAGATTGTCCCGTGGGGAATGACACTATCATTTGGAGCCAGATCACCATCTAATATTTTTAGCGCACAAATCGTAGAGACAAGGGATGATTGGTGGGCTAAAGTCAGTGGCTTTGAGTCGTCTATCTGTTGTAAGGCTGCCCGGAGTGGCTCATTCACAAAGCGCCCATCCGGGTAAATCAGGTTGGCTTGGTAGTTGAGTCTCGCCCGCAAGTCAGCCCCAACTGTAGAAGGCGGTTCTGGTGCTGGCGAATTGAAGGCCTTGTCAAGATCTTTCCCACCTGCCCCCACACTAGCAGCAAGATTTCTAGCTTCCGGTGGAACTGGGTAGCTAATCCCGTTGTTAGAAAGACCGTTGGCGTTGGGAAGTCCCGATGGGGAGATGGGGGACTCGCCGCTGTTGTTGGGGTTAGCCGTCCAGGTGGGGGCTGGACTACCATCTTGGAGTGTCTCCCTGTTCTTTGCTGTGGTGCTAGTGCTGGGGTTGTAGTAGCTGCTGACACATGCGATCGGCGTTTGATTAGCACTATTTGGGTCAGGATAGTCAGTATCTGTAGCGCCAGTGTTAGGATAGCTGCTCTCTCTATAGTGATAAACAGCTGTAGCCCGCATGATCAAATCACCACTTTTGTCAGTGATTTCAGGAATACCATTCTTATTCGTGTCGTCCCACATCGGCATGGAGTCAGGGAAGGCAATTTTAAATAGTCCACCTTCCTCGTTTTCCTCTGTTGAGAGATTATCCCTAATAGGGTTAACAGCCGGTCTAGGTAAGAAAGAACTGCCTGCTGGCTCTGCATCGTAAATACCTGCGCCGGTAACGACGCGCAGACCCCCAATTGCATCAAGGGCTTGCTCAGGCGGCTTTGCCGCCGCTTGCTCCCAGAAACCATCTCGATCCGTGTCACCTAAATCGGATAAGGGAACAAACTGAGTTTTACGGGTGCGAGGGGTGGGAGGGGTGCCAGGAGGAGCATCCCAATCGCCACCAACGGGTTGCCTATCTCTTATATCGTAGTAATCGACAAATTTTTGACCATTCCACCACTTGGCTGGCAGACCATTGCCAACCAGGATGCGATCGCCAAGTAGCTCCTCGTCGGTTCCCAGAGCTTCCGGGTCTCTTGCGGGCGGCTGAGTCGGGCGAAGCGTCAAACTGTTATTTTCTGCCCCAGTCGCTGTATTGATAGGATAGTGCCACTCGTCTCGGGGTCGTATGTCATCATTGTCGTTATCTCCCTGGGGTGCCGTTGTGTCGCTGGTCAAGGCAGGAGAATTCGGATCAGGATCTTCGGCAAAAGGAACACGACGGGTTCGTTCTTTGTAGTAATCTTGTAACGCTTTTACCTCATCAGTTCCATCGTTAATCCTTTCTTGAGCCTCATCTGGCGTAATAGGAATGTTTTGTGAAACTGTTACTAATTGAGCAATCCGTTGAGTATAGGCTTGGCTGTTGTAGCTTGTTTGAGCAGCCGTTTCTTGGACAGAGCCATTATTAGCATTGAAGGCAGTAGGAGTAGACGGATTGTTATTCTTAAACAAATCCACTGTCACTGGGGCTACAGTGCTGGCAGGGTCTACGCTGCCAAGAACCACATTACCCCCTACTGTAATCTTGCCGTTTTCTGGCGTGTAGAAGCAAGACGCGGGGCTGCTGACTTGATAGAAGTGAACATCGGCACCCTTCGTCTTACTAATGAAAAAGTTACTATTGGTCATGATGCGCCCGTTTAGCTTGATGCCAGCACCCGGCGTAATCTCCAAGTCATCGTCATACACAACGGCGTTATTACTCAGAGGAACCCTAGCTTGGTCTTGCTGAACTTCTAAAGCCGCAAAGCCTTTGTTCCCTTTATATTCTTCAAACCTAGCCGGGTCTAGACCTGTAGTATCAGTAATTGGAACGGTTGCGGCGAAAACAAAGAAGCTTTTCTTTAAATTCCCATCTGATGTTTTATACCAACCCGAAGCGCCCACCAAAGAAGCCGCCGTGCCTGCGCCACAGTTGCGATTAGCGGAAGCATTGTCTACCGGGGGATTTCTGGCTTCTAGAGGACTTCTGGCTCTAGTGTTACTAGCAGTTTGAGTGGGATTGCGAAAGTAGATACCGTAAAGGCTATAGCTATCAAAGCTTCCATTGTTATCTGTATCGACAGGAAATCTCCAAGCCGTGCTTAACGATTCTAGATTGTCCAAGGATACGGCTGTTGGGTCACCTTCAATAGAGTCGTTAGGTCTGCCACCCGCTCCATCTCCAAAGTCATTAACCAGCTTCAGTGGTGTCTCATCCCCAAGCGTATATTTTTTCAACTTATTCGTCATGGCGCTATACAGCGCCTGGTCTGTTGGGGTTGACCTTGGCAGTGCCGGATCGGCGAGCAAAGCCACGACTTTTGCCTCAGCTCGATCAACGGCTGGACTAACGGCTGCCAGCACTTTTTCATTTATCCTGACATTGCTAGCATTTTTCGTCCGGTCCATTGACCGAAACACAATTGCTGTCGTCAGCAACGCCACCACCAACAACACCATGGCTACTGTTGGCAATATAAATCCTGCGCCGGAAAAACGCGATTTACGCCCAAAAACCAACAAGCCACGCAAAAGGAAGCTCATCAGCTTTTTGGTAATTGTCCTTGACAGCTGCCAAACCTGGCGAATTAGCTTTTGGACAATTTTGAGTGGTTTCTTGGAAGATGACATGGCGGCTTTCCTGTCAAATTTGAGAGACTGATAGATTTTGAACTAAATGAAAAACGCACTAATGGCGTTAGAGAGAATTACTTAAGGTAGCTGTGTTACTGTCTACAGTGACTTCAGGACTCGTGTTAAGTTTTTCTGTAGTATTCCGGATGAGTTAAAACTTTGCCCGAAAGTTAAAAGAGAAAATCTATTTATTTCCTTCTAAAGAAAAACGGGTTGGCATAGAGTTTAACTAATCCTTAGAGAAAGTCTTCAGATTAAATAAAATTAACAATCAACGGCTAGCGAGTTGATTGCCCTTAGCTTACCCACTTTATTAAGTAAACATATCAAGCTGAACAAAAATAACATTGCGTTGCCATCTTCGCTTGAAGCCTGCCCGATCAGGCAGCTTGCCAGGAGAAAGCATTCTTCGACCAATACCATTTTAGAATACAAAATTAAGAGCCTGCTTCACCCCTTGGAGGTAAACCCCGAAGTTTGGCTTTATAGATTAAGCAATTATCAATTGGTTGGTAGGGGCGGGTTTATCGATATCTAGGTGGGCAAGCGAAATTGCGGGGTTACCCGCCCTTACAAAATGTGACTTTTCACGGGATCTGGAAAACCTCTCTCCAAACCTCTCTCCTGAAAGGAGAGAGGCTTTGAATTCTCCCCCTTCCCTTGCTCCCGATGGGGTTGGGGGGTTAGGTCTAGCATTGATTTTTCCACATGCCGTGAAAAGTTAGAGATCTCCAAGGGGGATCTGAATCTAATGGGGAAGCCGAGAAAACACAGCCTGTGGGGCAAGGGACTGGGCAATGATGGGGAGAGAAAATGGCTCCTCTCCTACACCCCTACCGTTCTTAATAGTGATTGAGATTAATCCCGGCTTCTTTCGCCATTGCTTGCAAACCCTTGCTCTCCAGCGTCTTAATCGCTTTAGTCGAAAGCCGCAACTTCACCCAACGGTTCCCCTGAGACCACCAAACCCGCTTCCATTGTAGGTTAGCTTCTTGCAGCTTCTTAGTGCGGCGGTGGGAGTGGGAGATGGCATAGGCGTTATTTGCCTTCTTGCCGGTCAGTTGACATTGGCGTGACATGGTAAACCTCCAGATAGTAGTCCGTTATCCATCATATCTTGCAGCTTCAATACACATCTTGCACCACCCCCCTAATACTAAATCCGTTTTAATAACTCCCTTCTTCTCTAAAAGACGGGGAGACGGGGAGACGGGGAGAAATTGGCGGCTGAAGTCGAAAAAGGGGAATACGAGGCGGATTTGGTATAACCCCCCTTATCCAGGACTCACAAGTGTAAGTTTTTTACATTCCCCCTCTATCCCCCAACCCCTTTCTCCCACAAGGGGAGAAAGGGGAGCAAGGAGGAACCAAAGCATCAGCAATTGACTACCCTCTCGCTTGATGGGAGAGGGGTTATATAGTGGTTCTCACGTCAGTGCCATACAGTCTGATACCAAGTTGCATTCATACGTAGTACATTCATTTTCTCCGTGTCCCCGTGTCCCCGTGTCTCCGTGTCTGTCTCAACTACTATGTTTGAAGGCAACTGCGTATGAAGTCTGACCTCTCCCCCAACCCCTCTCCTACTCTTGAGAGGGGAGTAAGATTGCTCCCCATTCCCTGCAAGGGAAGGGGGTTGGGGGGTTAGGTTTTTGATTACTGAATCCACGCCCTAGGGGTGAGAGTGACTGCATTAAAAACTAACGTTCAGTCAAACGCGTAAGCACCTGATTCGAGCGCTCCACAAACACTTTCATCCCTTCAGCATCAAAGCCCTTCTGAGCCATCAGCGCCAAGTCGTAGACATGCTGGCAAATCATGTTAGCCAGTTCACCGGAAGGCGACTGCCCCTCAGCCTGAACGATACTACCCTGACTCAGCTGCACAAGATTCTGAATCAACGGGTGTGCCGTATTCACTACTAAAATGTGTTCCTCAGGAAACTGAGCAGACTGCTGCTGCATCAGGGCGTTCATGTCCCGCAGACGCCGCAACACTTCCGGTAACAATACCATTGCCGGGGGCGTGCCTTGCGGGTCATCAGACTTCAGCGCCTCAGTCCGGATATTGACTTTTGGCTTGTTCAGCGCTTTCTCAAACAGCTCCTTAATCAGTTCACTGCGGGTTTTGTTGGTTTTCGGGTCAACAATTTCTCCCGCCTTATCCTGGTCAATCAGGGTGTTATCTAAGTCAGAGTCTACCCGTGAAAACTTGACATCGGAATACTCACGCTCCAAGAAGCTGATGAAGTGGGTGTCTATGAAGGAGTCCATGAATAGGACTTCCAAACCTTGCTTTTTGTGCAGTTCTACATAGGTAGCTTGTGCTACTTCATCGGTGCAATAGAAGACACGGTTTTCGTGGTGTTCTTTGTTGCGCTCCAGATACTCCTTGAGGGTGGTGTATGGGAGATTGGGGACTGGGGATTGGGGACTGGGGTTTTGAGTTGGGGTGACATCTTGCCAAGCATCTCCTTCTTGGGATTGCACCTCAACGGTTGGGGTTTCAGTATTGCTTACCTGCTGCCCTGCTCCCTTGCTTGCCTGCTCCCCTGCTTCATAGGTGGTGCGGTAGATGATGATGTCTTCGACTTGTTTTTTGAATTTTTCGTCGTTGAGGGAGCCAAATTTAACGAAGGTGCCAACATCTTGCCAGGAGCGGATGTATTCATCCCGGTCTTCGCTATAGAGGGATTTTAGGCGATCGCCTACTTTTTTAGCGATGAAGTCCGCAATCCGCCGCACAGTCCGGTCATTGGTCAGGGCGCTCCGAGAGACATTCAGGGGAATATCAGTACTATCAATCACACCCCTAAGCGGCATCAAAAAGTTAGGAATGACTTCTTCGCAGTGGTCGCTAACAAACACCTGATTGCAGAATAGCTTGATGTTACCCTTGGTCACATCTACATCCGGCTTCAGCTTGGGGAAGTAGAGAATGCCGTTGAGCAGGAAAGGGTAGTCGGTGTTTAGATGCACCCACAACAGCGGTTCTTCCTGGAATGGGTAAAGGTAGCGATAGAAGTCTAGATAATCTTCTTTTGTTAGGCTTTGCGGCGATTCCTTCCACAATGCCCTTTGCTTGTTAATTTGCTCGCCATCTAGCTTGATTGGCACAGGCAGGAAATCG
>DATNQP010000407.1:0-5185 GCA_036703965.1 Leptolyngbyaceae cyanobacterium | reverse complement strand
GAAGTCGCCTTAGGCAACCGACTGATTAACGTACCTGAAAATAGCGCCAGTTTGTGGACAACGTATGAACTTCAAAGTGGTGCATTAAAGGGGTTAGGGTTTGGTGTAGGGTTGCGATATGTCGGAGAACGCCAAGGGGATTTAGAAAACTCGTTCGAGTTGCCAAGTTATTTACGCACCGATGCCGCCATTTACTACAGAAGGAACAACTTGCGAGCGGCTCTTAACGTGAATAATCTGTTTGATATTGAGTATTTTGAAGCCGCCCAATACGGAAGAGCAGGCATTTTTCCCGGCGCACCTTTGACGGTAGTAGGGACGATTTCATGGGACTTTTGAGCAACATCAAGGATGTTCTAAATTTGCCATCTTCTTGGGTGACTCGCCCTGTCAAGCTGTTGATGCTAGGGATGTTTGCCACTCTTTTAATTGTTGCGTGCAAGGGCAATGCTCCCGAACTCGCAGCGAGTGGTGGTAAGCATCGCATCAGTTCACCTGCTAATGCACATAAGTGCCGAATTGTCAAGCATGATGTTGGTGAAACTAAAGTTTGCGGTCAACCCCAGAAAATCGTTGCCCTCAGCCCTCATTTACTCGATTTACTGCTGTCGCTCAATCGTCAGCCAGCCGGTTATGCAGAGGTTTTTCCCTTTCATAAAGGGAAATATTTCGATGATCCCAGCCAGCAGATTCCCTATCTGGGCGATCGCGTAACGAGTCAGCCGATAAACCTGGGCAACAGAGACGAACCCTCACTGGAGTTACTCATGCAGCTCAAGCCAGATCTGATTCTGGGTGAAGCTGGAAACAATCGAGACACTTACGGGCTACTTTCGCAGATTGCTCCAACCCTGCTCTGGGAAGATCGCACGGCTAAAGGGAAATGGCAGCAAAGTATTCGGCAGCTTGCCCAAGCTGTGGGAGACGAGGAGCAAGCCGAGGCTGTCATAGCCGCCCACAACCAGCGAGTTGCAGCCGCTCGTACTCAATTCGCTCCCATCGCTGCGGCTCATCCACGCCTGTTACTGCTGGGTGCTAATCGACTTTCTGGTAATTTTACGATGGTGACCCGAAACGGATATCTCGGTGAATTACTAGAAAGTTTGGGGTTTCAATTCGTGTCTGCACCGGGTTTGGAGAATGTGGCACCAACAACTTCCATTTCCCTAGAAGTGCTGCCCCAACTTGGGAACGCGGATATTATTTTTGCTTTAGGACATGACCTCAGCCCGAATAGGCAGAATCTAAACAGCGTTCTGAATAGCCAAACCTCAGCCATCAAGCAGGACTGGAAAGAAAATGCGATCGCGCAAACACTGAAAGCCAGCCAACAGGGTCGCGTGTACTTTGTCACTTACTATCTGTGGAATGGATTAAACGGCCCGATTGGTGCAGAACTCATCCTCAACCAACTTCGTCAGCTATTGCTCTAGCGTGTATCTGCTTTCCCCGCAGATCCCCCCCATGCCCCCCTTGAAAAAGGGGGAGCAGGAATGAATATTAGTCCCCCTTTTTAAGCTATGCATTAGTCACATCTTTTGTAACAATCTTGAAGCCCTTGTTTGACAAGGCTTGCAAGGATTAAGATTTTCACTTCCCTTGACGATTTAATCAATATGTGCAGAGAAGAAAATCTCGACTTATGACTCCCTCCGTCTCCCCATCTCCCCGTCTCCCCGTCTCTCCAAAAATTGTAAAGAAACATGTGACTAATGATGAGCTTTTTAAGGGGGATTTAGGGGGATCTTCCAGGATTGAACGCAATAACAAGTAGTTTGCAGACACGCCCTAGCCTGATTGAGAATTGGGCATTAGTGAAGGATGAACCAACTCCAGCACTAATTTTCCTCTTATTCAAACAACTCAAAATTTTCGCCGTGCGTACCTTTACTATCATCTGGCTCGGTCAGATGATTTCAACCATCGGCAGTCGAATGACTGTTTTTGCCCTCACCCTCTGGGCTTGGGAACTCACTGGTTCAGCAACGGCATTAGCCTTGATCGGTTTTTTCTTCCTAGCACCCAGTGTTGCGATCGCTCCGTTTGCTGGGGTCATTGTCGATCGATCGAGCCGCAAGCAGCTAATGATGCTGAGCGACACGGTTATCGGTTTATCCACGCTTGCCATCTTACTTCTATATCTCACCGGCAACCTGCAAATCTGGCATCTCTACCTAATTGCTGCCATCAACGGTGTTTGCAATCAAGTGCAAGTTCTGGCATACGGGGTTTCGATCCCGATGCTCGTACCCAAGCAGCACTATACTCGCGCAGTCAGCATGGGTTCGATACTCAGCTACGGTTCCGAAATTGTCGGGCCTGCTCTGGGCGCTGTTCTCTACTATGCGATCGGTCTCACGGGGATTTTGCTCATTGACCTGATCAGCTTCATGATCGCCATCAGTACAGTTTTGTTCATCCATATCCCACAACCCCCCGTTAGCGAGATAGGACGCCAAAGTCGTGCTGGCATTTTGCATGAGCTGGCTTTCGGCTTCCGCTACATTTTCGCCCGTAAAAGTTTGCTGGCTCTGTTATTGTTAGTGTCGTTATTCAGTTTTGCCCATGACATTGGGGATTCACTCTATTCCGCGATGATTTTGGCACGCACGGGTAGTAATGCTCAGGTGTTAGCCAGCTTAGAAGCAGCGGCGGGAGTAGGCGGTGTGACTGGGGCGCTGCTGTTGAGTACCTGGGGTGGTTACAAGCGCCGGATACGCGGGTTATTGCTGGGGATGGTAGGCGCTGGTTTGAGCAAGATTGTCTTTGGATTGGCTCAGAAGCCGTTAATCTGGATTCCTGCTCAATTCTGCTCATCGTTCAATTTCCCCTTGATGTACAGTTGCGATCGGGCGATCTGGTTAACAAAAGTCGAGCCTGATTTACAAGGTAAGGTTTTTGCGACTCACATCACGCTCTCGCGGCTTACTCCTGCTATCGGTCGGTTGATCGCTGGCCCTTTGGCTGACTACGTTCTTGAACCAGCGATGAGACCCAATGGCACTCTCGCGCCGATTTTCGGCAGTATGTTTGGTAGTGGTACTGGTGCTGGCATGGCACTTCTGTATGTAATCTGTGCGCTGTGCATGTTGCTAGTTGGTCTTGTTGGCTATGCCTTTCCCGCTTTGCGTGATGTGGAAGATATCGTACCCGACTATGATGCTCAGCAGATTAAATCATGAAAACAGATCTTCTCCATAACAACTGGGTTACCTGTTCCAGACCTAAACCTCAGGCAACACTGCGACTATTTTGCTTCCACTATGCCGGAGGTGGGCCTTCGGTCTTTCGCACTTGGTCAGAGAGCCTACCCCAGAGCGTCGATGTTTGCGCGATCGAACTCCCAGGTCGGGGAATGCGGCTTAAGGAACCTCCATTCATGCAACTGGAGCCTCTCGTACAACATCTTGCCAGCGCTCTCCTTCCTTACCTGGACAAACCTTTTGCCTTCTTCGGTCATAGCATGGGTGGACTGGTTAGCTTTGAGCTTGCCCGTCTACTCCGTAGAGAGTATGGAGTGAGTCCAGTACACTTATTTGTATCTGGTCACCGAGCACCTCAAGTTCCCGATCCAGACCCACCAATTCACGCTCTGCCAGAATCCGAGTTCTTAGAGGAACTGCGCCGCTTCAATGGTACGCCAGAAGCGGTATTAAAGAATGCCGAACTGATGCAGCTGCTCCTTCCTACCCTGCGAGCAGATTTTGCCGTCATTGAAACTTACGCTTACACGCCAGAGTTGCCCCTCGATTGTCCCATCACTGCTTTTGGTGGTTTACAGGATCGGGAGGTTAGTTGCCATGAGCTGGAAGCTTGGCGGGAACAGAGCAATGCTTCCTTCGTACTACAGATGTTTCCTGGCGATCATTTCTTTTTGCACTCAGCTGGGTCACTCCTGCTACGATCCCTGTCTCAAAAACTCCTGGATCGCTAGATTTTAGGAAATGCGCGATCGCCTTCCCCTTCGGAGTAGCTTTACTTCACGGCACCAGCTTTCGCCGATCGCGACTACTCTCTCTGGGTTGCGATCGCCAACTTTGCTCCCTTAACCCGACGCAAGCGATCCATCACGCTCACAACCCGACCGTGACTGACTTTTTCATCAGCATTGATGACCACGATCGCTTCAGAGTTCGGCTCGATTAATTGACCTACTCCCTCTTCAAGCTGGTTAAGTTCAATGGGTTGGCGGTTGAGGGCAATCTCTCCATCCGGTTCAACAGTCACGTTAATTTGAGCCGTGCGCTGAGTTTCAGCTGTTGCAGCCTTGGGCAAATTGACGGGTAATCCTTCCGAACGGGTCAAATACAGGGTTGAAATGATGAAAAATGCCAGGATCGAAAAAATGACATCGATCATCGGCACGATATTAATCTGAGCCGGACTATCTAGTTCATCATCGAGTTGACGCATAGTAGGCTTGTTCTCCTTTCTCGTAGCGATCGCTATAGAGCAGTTCGAGCTGTCCGGTGTATTCCTGAATCAGTGCTACCTGTCGTCGGTAAAACCCTCGAAACACATTGGCAAACATCAGGGTAAAAATGGCGACGACTAATCCCATTACGGTTGAAATTAGAGCCTCGCTAATACCCGATGTCACTCCAGATGTGCGGCTTCCTCCAACCTCACCTAACTTGAGGGAGGAGAAGGCAGTAATTAAGCCCAAAATCGTTCCTAATAGTCCCAAAAGGGGAGAAATGCTGATAATTGTGTCAAAAACGGAACCAAAACGCCTCAAGTTAGGGATTTCTGCCATAACTGCACTGTCAAGTGCCAAGCGGAATTTTTCGGGGGAAGGGCGCTCTAACTCCAGAGCTTCCAGAAAAATCCGGCAAATCGGCAGATCAGCATTTTGCTTGAGCAAGTTTAAAGCCTGTTCTGGCTCTTGCCGATAGAGCTTGAGTACCTCTCGAACCACCGGACGCTGCCGCCGGATGACTTTCCACCAAAAAAATGTCCGTTCGGCAATCAACGCGATCGCCACAATCGAAAACACCAGCAGCGGCCAAGCAACGATTCCACCTGCTGCGAAAAAATTACTAATTGACATGTAGTCTCTTTTGGTTATTCAGAAAGCTCGTCAGCCTCTCGATGTAATTCGCGAGACACTGATGATAATACTTTTCAATAGAAGTAAGTCTAAATCCCTGTCATTGTCAAGTATTTAGGCTAAAAAAAATTTAAT
>DATNQP010000406.1:0-8264 GCA_036703965.1 Leptolyngbyaceae cyanobacterium | reverse complement strand
GGCGTTGATATCCGGTTTAACGCCGGTGCGGATGCGGCTAAAGATTTCCATCGGTAGGGTGGTTGCACCAGTCCCAGCCGTAAAGCTGGCAATGAGAAAGTCGTCCATACTGAGGACGAAGGAGATGAGACAACCAGCGATAATCGCTGGCATCAACTCCGGCAGCAAGATTTTGATAAAGGCTTGTACTGGAGTTGCACCCAAATCGAGAGCCGCTTCTTCCAAATGAGGGTCGAGACCAGAAATTCGCGAGGAGACAACGAAGGCGATATAGGCAAGACAGAAAACCACATGGGCTGCGACAACAGTCCACAAGCTCAAGGGTGTACCAATAACAGCGAGGAAGACAAGGGTTGCTACAGCGATCGCAATATCGGGGATAATCAGCGGCAGGTAGGAGACACCCCGGTACAAGGTCTTGCCCGGAAATCGGTAACGTGCTAAACCCACTGCCATCAGAGTCCCCAACACAGCAGAAATACCGACTGCTACTAGAGCCACGGTCAGGCTATTTTGCAGTGCATTAAGGACACGCGAGTCGCCAAATAGCTTCGTATACCACTTGAGGGTGAATCCCTTCCAATCCGCGCTAAAGGAAGAGTCATTGAAGCTGTAAAACGTCAGCACCAGGAGGGGAAGGTACATATAAAAGAACATCAGCACGGAGAAAAGTGCCTGCCAGGAGAGGTCGGCTTTGGGTTTAGATTGCAACATATCGGCGAGGATATCCTCTTCCTGCTGATGCGAGAGTGTGTCTTTCATAAGGTCGTACCTATATGCCGTTAAGCGTTAGCGAATCGGGGCGTTAGCCCATAGCGGCTGTTAGTTGCTCACTAGCTCTCAATTTAGCCGATATCGAACCCCAGCAATCTGGTGTTTGCAGGAAGCGATCGCCGACTCACGCAACTGAACAAAAAAATCCTACTCGCTATAATTCTCATGCAGAACAACGTCTCCAATAGCGCACAGCGCAATTCTCAGTAATCTCAAATCCTCTATCTCTCTTGAGGACAAAACAATGTGGGTTACTCTCTTTCCGCTCTTTTGATTGCCCACGGCAAGTCTTCTCCCAGCCCCCAATCCCTAGTCCCCAGTCCCTACCGTGAAGGGAGTAACAGACCAATATTCGACCATAGCTAAAAAAAGTTATTGGTTTAAGATTAGCTTGGCAAGATTTCGCCTACTCTCAGAAGGAGGGGAACCAAAGCGCTGAGGCGTCAAGGCGTCCTTACGAACTATTAAAGTTAAAGTTGTTGACTATATAGAGATGCAAATTTCTCCAGATATCGCTCAAACAACGCCTGTGTCGCCGATAGAGACGATCGCATTGGATGTCAGTGGCATGAAATGTGCAGGCTGCGTCAGTATCGTGGAACGGCAGTTGACCGGTCATCCGGGTGTTATTGGTGCTCGTGTCAATCTCCTGACTGAGGTTGCCGTTGTCGAATATCAAGCTGGTACAGTTGACCCGGCGACGCTGGCTGTTGCATTAACATCCAAAGGGTTTCCCTCTGAGCTACGTTCTTCTCAAGCAGGTCTTGCCGTTACTCCACAAGATACCCTGACACCAGCTCAGCGGCATGAACAAGAAGCGAGTGAGCAAGTTCGGCGATTGGTAATTGCTGGCGTCCTCATCTTCCTATCACTAGTAGGGCATGTTGGTCATTGGGTTGGCGCAGCGATGCTGCCGGTGTTGAGCAATATCTGGTTCCACTGGGGACTAGCAACCGTGGCGCTGCTAGGACCAGGGCGTCCGATTTTGGTGGATGGCTGGCGCGGTTTGTGGCATCAAGCCCCCAATATGAACACCTTGGTTGGGCTGGGTACGCTGACGGCGTACACCGCTAGTTGTATAGCATTGTTCTTTCCCCAACCGGGATGGGAGTGTTTCTTCGACGAACCCGTGATGTTGTTGGGCTTCATCCTCTTGGGTCGTACTTTAGAGCAACGGGCGAGATGGCGGGCTTCAGCGGCGTTTGAGTCATTATTAGCACTACAACCGCAGGTAGCACGCTTGATTGGAAAATCCGCCCCGATGGCAGCTGAACAACCTGGAATCGAAATTCCCGCCCTTGCCGTTCGTGTCGGTGAGTGGTTACGAGTCTTGCCGGGGGAAAAGATGCCGGTAGATGGCGAAGTGGTTGCGGGTCAGTCATTGGTGGATGAGTCGATGCTGACGGGGGAACCGATGCCAGTCTTAAAGCAACCCGGAGACACCATTACAGCTGGCACGTTGAATCTGTCCGGCGTGATTGCCCTGAAAGCGACTCGTACCGGTAAGGAGACAACGCTGGCGCAAATTGTAGCACTGGTTGAAGAAGCCCAAACGCGTAAAGCTCCCATCCAGAAACTGGCGGATACGGTGGCGGGGTACTTTACCTACGGAGTTTTAGCGATCGCTTCCCTAACATTTCTATTTTGGGACATTGTGGGCACGAAAATCTGGCCGCAAGTCTTGTCCCCCATGCCTGACGCCATGGGTCACGCCATGCCCATGTCTCCGTCTCCCTTACTCTTGAGTTTGAAGCTAGCGATCGCAGTTTTGGTAATTGCCTGTCCTTGTGCCTTAGGTCTAGCAACACCAACTGCCATTCTAGTGGGTACCAGCATTGGTGCAGAGCGAGGCTTATTAATCAAAGGCGGCGACATTTTAGAACGTGTCCATCAGCTGGATACAGTCGTTTTTGACAAAACGGGTACTCTTACTAGTGGTCAACCTACTGTTACAGATTGTCTGCCAATTGGGGACTGGGAGCAGGGTTCAGGGGTCAGGGGAGAATTTATTAACTCAAAACTGCTTCAACTGGCAGCCTCAGCAGAAAGTGGCACCTCTCACCCTGTAGCATTAGCCATTTGTACCGCCGCATCCCAGCAGCAGTTACCGATTTTGGAGACTCAAGATTTTTATACGGAACCGGGACTAGGAATATCGGCACTAATCGGAAACCAGCGAGTGTTGCTTGGTAATGCAGACTGGATGATTCAGCAAGGCGTGACGATGAATGACGCGGTTCAGGCTGAGGTTCAAGCTTTTGCCGATGCAGGTAAAACCGTGGTTTACCTAGCCACTGATGGTGTCCTAGCGGGAGTGATTGCTGTAACCGATGTTCCCAGACCTGATGCCAAAGAGACAGTGCAACGCTTGAAAGCGCAGGGATTCCGGGTGATGCTGCTGACTGGCGACCAGCCTAACTCTGCCGCTGCGGTGGCTCAACAGCTCTTAATTGACCCAAGTGATGTGATTGCCGGGGTTCGTCCCGATGCCAAGGCAAAAGCGATCGCTCAGCTGCAAGCCGAGGGACACCGTGTGGCAATGGTAGGAGATGGAATCAATGACGGTCCAGCCTTAGCACAAGCGGATGTCGGCATTTCTCTACATGCGGGAACCGATGTGGCAGTGGAAACGGCGGGAATTATTCTGATGCGCGATCAATTGCTGGATGTCGTTGAGTCCATTGACCTTTCACGCGCCACCTTCCACAAAATTCGTCAAAATCTCTTTTGGGCATTTGGTTACAATATTCTTGGGATTCCGGCTGCCTGTGGTGTGCTGCTACCGGGATTTGGCATTGTCCTCAGCCCCGCTGCTGCTGGTGCTTTAATGGCTTTTAGTTCTGTTAGTGTTGTAACTAACTCACTCTTACTGCGCCGTGAATTCAAAGCTTAGTTGGATTTTGCTGATTGGAGATTGGGCAAAAGGAAGAGTCTTGCCCAATCCCTAGTCTCCAGTCCCCAATCCCCAGAAAAGCTTTCTAATTGTCTCGAAACCCGCTCCAACCTGACTGACCAATGAACCAATGTGCCACAATAGATGATGAAAAATCCTCTAGACTAGGCACAAGTCAGGGCAACCAGATGTTTTGCCCCTCTTCGGATTCAGGGAAATTGTCACTTCGGGATTTATCCGAAAAGCTCCCCAATGCTTATGATTATTTATTGAGGGGACGCTCGATTGAGGGTCGGCAATCAGGGTACTTTTCCCACAAATCAAGGAAAGCTGGTTGAGGAGTGTGCTAATGCTCGTTAAGCAGCAGCATTTTTCTAAACTAGCTGCACTCTCTATTACTGTGTTTCGATGCCTGCACAATCAAATCAAAACCATTTATTAATTATTGAAGACGACAAGGGACGTAAAGAATTTCCCTTGAGAGGTGACGTATATTCAATCGGTAGAGACCCGAAGTCGGATATCCGCCTATTCTCACAGTTTGTCTCTCGCCGACACGCCACCCTAGTGCGACGACTCCGTGAGGACGGTAGCCCCTACTACCGGATTGTTGATGGCAATCTCAAGGGCAAGCCTAGTGCTAACGGACTCATGATTAATGGTCGCAAACTTCAAGCCCACGATCTCGAAGATGAGGACGAAGTCGTGTTCGGTCCCCAGGTGAGTGCCAAATATTACCTGCTCAAGAGCGACCCACTTCCAACTGGGCCACCCGATGAGTTTGACATTACCCTGATAAGCCCTGGCATGGTCGGTGACCCAGAAGAATTAAATCCTTGGGAGTGAAGTGGAACGGGTAGGTGATTGAAGACAAGCCGGAGATTATCCGGCAACACTTTCCACCAATTGCCAATGGCGATTTTCAGCAACTGCCACCTGCACCATATCAAACATTTGGCGGCAATGGTTATCAAGGTGGAGAGGCAACTCTTCATTTTTGATGACAAAATTCATTCGCACTTCTTGAGCAGTGGCTGTTGATTTATCAATCAACACTTCCACCGTCACCAGCTTAGCGAAAGCAACGCGACCGGGAATTTCCCTTGCCATCAGGTAGTCCCCAGTGTCGTAGATAATGTCGAAATTGCAGGATTGCAAAACCTCAATCAGTGACTGCTGAAGACGATCAAGGGAAACTGCAACCGTAAAAGAACAAGTATAGCGAGCCATATAGTAACCCTGGGCGTCAGATAGCATAGACCCTCCTATCATATCGAACCTCTGTTGAGGGTCATGACAGGATTGTCAGAGGACAGACCGATGCTGAACTGTTATCAGCTACCAGCATCTTAGCCGCTCATCCGGATAAAGGTTATCAAAAAACTGTATCCGACAATGCTAATCTGGCTGAGGAAAACCTTGAATAAAGGTTAAATAAAGAAAGCTTTACTGATGATAATGGAACCGGGAAAAGCCCGGATTGGGGAATGGGCGGTAAGCTGATTGTGTTTGAGGGAGTCGAAGGCAGCGGCAAAACCACCCAACTGCGGCGAGGCTCAGACTGGCTCCAAGAAAGTGGTCTGCGCTTATGCCTGGGTAGTCTTAGCGAAAAGACGCCCGTTGTGGTCACCAGAGAACCGGGCGGAACGTCTTTAGGTTTGGGTTTACGTCAACTGCTGCTGGAGGAACACTCCTCACCCCTTCAAGACCGGACAGAACTCTTACTGTATGCGGCTGACCGCGCTCAGCACGTTGAGGAAGTTCTCAAGCCCCAGCGGGCATTAGGCGCAATTATTTTGTGCGATCGCTATACAGATTCCACAGTGGCTTACCAGGGTTACGGGCGAGGTCTTGACCTAAAACTAATCCAGCAGCTTAACCAAATTGCGACGGATGGGCTGGAAAGTGACCTTACTCTGTGGCTGGATATTGATGCCGAAACAGGGCTTAAACGAGCGCGAGAGCGGGGAACGGCTGACCGAATTGAGCAAGCCGACTTAGGATTTCACCAACGAGTACAGCAGGGGTTTGCTGAATTAGCGGCATCCTATCCCCAGCGAATTGTCAGGATTGATGCCAGCAAGAGTGAGGAAGAGGTGCATTTGGCAATTCAGGACGTTTTGCGTCAACGGTTAGGTGTATGGTTCCAGACGCTTTCGCAACCCTCCTAGGACAAGACCAAGCGATCGCATTATTGAAGGGAGCGATCGCTTCTCATCGCATTGCCCCTGCCTATCTTTTTGCTGGCTCCCCCGGTATTGGGCGGAGTTTGGCAGCACGAGCGTTCATCGAACTGTTGTTTTGTAGAGGTATCCCTGCTGAAAAGCAACCCTCGGTACAAAGACGCCTGCGGCAGGGGAATCATCCCGATCTGCTGTGGGTCGAGCCGACTTACCTGCACAACGGCACACGCTTGTCTGCGACAGAAGCTGCACAAAAAGGTCTGATTCGCAAGGCACCACCCCAAATTCGCTTGGAACAAATTCGGGAAATTAGCCAGTTTCTCAGTCGTTCTGCTCTAGAGGCATCGCAAAAGGTGGTGGTCATCGATCAGGCAGAAACGATGGCAGAGGCGGCGGCGAATGGCTTGCTCAAGACGCTGGAAGAACCCGGACGAGCGACGTTAATTTTGATTGCTCCTAGTATTGAGTCCCTGTTGCCGACATTGGTTTCTCGCTGTCAGCGGATTCCCTTTTACCGGCTGGCGCAGGCAGATATGGCAACGGTGCTGCGTGATACAGGTCATGAGGAGATTCTCAAGGAGCCATCAGTATTGGCAATTGCCCAAGGGAGTCCTGGCGAAGCGATCGCTGCCTTTGAGCAACTCCAAGCCATCCCTCCTCAGTTGCTTGCCGAAGCCACGCAGCTACCCAAGTCACCCCGCAAAGGTTTAGAACTGGCAAAGGAAATTGCTCAAACTCTGGATACTGAAGCCCAGCTGTGGTTGGTGGATTACCTACAGCACTGTTACTGGCAACACCAGCATCAAACCAGCATTATCCAACAGTTAGAGCAAGCCCGAAAATACCTGCTGGGCTATGCTCAACCGCGACTGGTTTGGGAAGTGACGCTGTTGGAGTTGAGTCAAGCCTGAAGTATTTGCGTAGCATAAGTAGCTGGGTGAAAATAAACGTTGCTAGTTTTAGGGATTGGGGATTGGGGATTGGGGATTAGGGACTGGGAACTCTCCTCCAGTCACCAGTCCCTAGTCCCCTTTCACAACAAGTGTCGCGCTTCTTCAACTGGAATGTCTGGTGGCAGTTGCTTCAGGGGGCGACCAAGCCGCTACAGCGGCTGGTCTATAAGGCTTATGGCTCTCAAGCCTCGTTGATAAAATGACTTTTTATTGGCAATAAGATTGAGCATTTCCTCTACCCATAACTGGCACTCATGAAAACCAACTAGCCAACTTTCTCCATATAAGCCTATCCAAAAGTTGCTATGTCTTCTTCTGGTTCTACCTTTTTCTTGTGGACGGCAAATATATTTTTCTTGTCCCTTAGCTCGTGTTCTTTGACCGTGCAACCAGGCGGCGGTCATTGCCAAAGCGATTAAAAGAATTAACTTTATTAATCGCTGAGTAGAAGTCTTGGAGTCTTCAAGATTATAGCCTCCTGTCTTACAATCTTTAAACATTGCTTCTATACCATAACGTTGTTTGTAGATGTGAGTGGCACTCTTAAAAGAAGGGAGATTGGTTAATAAGTACCAAGGCTCTTTTTCCTGTTTTCCTTTATACTTACGTTTCCAATAAGCCGCCAAATTGAAACGATTAAAACCTTTCTTTTGAGTTAAACTAATATGAGGATAAAAAAGCCGAATTCCTGGTAGAATAGGAATGTTACTTAGGGGTTGAAACTTCTGTCTTTTTGCTCGAAAAGTTGTGTTACATTTTTGGCGGAGGACAAAACTTAGATGCTGACGGTGTAGCCATTGCGCCAGTTCTATGCTGTGAAACTCTCTATCGCCAACAACCCCTAATTTATATTTGTTTAAGAGCCGAATGACTGGACGTAATACTTGTTTTTGTTCGGCGAGATTACAAGCTCCCTTTTTCTCTAACAATGTCCAGAATATAGGAAAAGCTCTTTTTTTGTAAATTGCACTGACCATCAAGACATTATTTTCCTTCCATTGGGTTCGGTCGATAGCGATTATTAGTTGATCTCCATCTTTTAGTTGACGAGCAAGAATCTCCCTAATTAAGGGAAACCACAGCGCTAGTATACTTAATGAACCCAAAGCTAAAAAACGTTGAATATGACGACGACGGCTATTTTCCAATATAGGTAATGGCAGGTTAGCTGCGAGTCTTTCTATTTTTACATTTTTATGAGATTGTAGTAACCATACCAGCATCTTTAAGGTGATTAATTGTGCTGGTTTGAAGTATCTTTCTAAGTATTTTTGATAAAATGAAGGCAACATTATAACTTTGGTCTTGTAAATAGAGCGAGACCGTTCCTTTTTACCACAACTTGATACTTTTTTCTCTAGCTAGAGCCTGTTGTCAATAAGTCGGAAGTTTTTTGTGAGGGTTTGAACCCTAATGTGCTTTGCACATCAGGCTTTTGGGGCGCTTGTCGCCCCCTGAACT
>DATNQP010000405.1:0-3836 GCA_036703965.1 Leptolyngbyaceae cyanobacterium | reverse complement strand
GCTCTGCTTCGTGGTACGCCCAGGGTGGGCAACGAATACTGGAGTGTTTATATTATGAGTATTCTTTTTAATCAAACCCGTAAGCGTTGTCTAATCTGGATTTTGAGGAAAACACTGAAGCGATCAACCCCGATCGCAGGTGGCGCTACTTCAACATAAATTCATAGAGAATTGTCATGGGGATCTTAATCGTCACGAGTTACCTTATCGCCGGACTTTCCCAGATAGGGTTACCTTCTCAACTGGTGTCAGAACCGAAAGTGGTACAACACAGTTCCTTACTCTCCTCAAAGCTTACTGCATCATCGTCTGTGCAGTCATTTGGAGTGTTTCTCCCGCCCCTCGTGGACCTGATTGAAGATCAATGCCGTGATGTCCCCGATGGTATTGGCATTCCAGCCTTTCAGCCAGGAATAGGGAAAAATGATGTTCTTCGTATGCTTGGTGCCCCCACAGGGACTTCACGAGGTTACTGGCCCAATACCCGTGCTGTATTTTATGAATTAATACCCGATCAGGTGAGTTTAGGCTTTCTGTTTGACAGACAATCTGAACGGATTCGTCAAACAGAGGCATCCTTTATTGCTGGTATTGATTCTCAGATTGTGTTGCTGACGTTAAATGGGATGCTAGGCTGCAAGCTCAACGACCAAATCGAACAAGGGTTGGAACAGGTGCAGCAAGGAGAGTTTCCACGGTACTCCTTTAGGCTCGATTCTCTCAAAGGTGTGATTGAACGGCAAAAGGGCGATCGCCTTTATATCGGAATCTGGGAGGCAGACTTACACTAAATAACAGATAAACTCTTCAGTGATAGATTAGTATCTAACACCAATGATTATTCTTAAAAGTCTCCAATTATGCGTTTAATCCATCGGCGAGAGATGTGGGTGCCGACAAGTCAAGGATGGATAGTAACCCTATTATTTATTGCCACTTTAATACTGTTTATCCTAACTCATATCCACTCCTTCCTCGCTCCTAATTCACCAATTAAAGCAGATATTTTAGTGGTTGAAGGATGGGTTCCAGACTATGTCCTGAAAAATGCCATTGAGGAATTTAATAGGGGTAGTTATAAAAAATTAATCACAACAGGAATCCCTGTGGAAGAAGGCTCCTATCTCTCCCAATACAAGAATGCTGCTGAAATAGCAGCAGCGACTTTAAGAGTACTGAATTTTGATCGCGATAAACTAGTCGCTGTTCCAGCCTCGAAAGTTAACATCAATCGTACTGCTTCTACTGCGGTGGCTCTGCGTCAGTGGTTAGCAGATTCAGATTTGAAGGTAAAATCAATCAATCTTCAGAGCTTTGATGTGCACGCGCGGCGAAGTTGGCTAACTTACAAGCAAGCCCTTGCTCCTGACATCAAAGTTGGTGTGATTACCGTAAATTCAGACGATTATAATCCAGATAAGTGGTGGGTTTATAGTGCGGGGGTTCGGTTAATTATTTCAGAAACAATTGCTTATATTTACGCAAAGCTTTTTAGTTGGAGCGCATAAAAATTAAAGGGCGTCAGGCGTCGAGCGTCGGGGAAGACAGAAGAGAAAAGTTATTGAGTAAGCGTTCAAAGGAATTTACCTAGTCCCTAGTCCCTAGTCCCCACTCCCCAGCCCCCAATTTTGTAATCATCAGGAGAGGAAATTGGTAGAAGAACGCGCCTACTGGCTAGCTTGGTCGCAAGTTGACCGTGTAGGACCTGTGTTACTGAGGCGTCTACAACAGCACTTCGGTGATCTAGCAGATGCCTGGAAAGCCAGTGCTGCCCAACTAGAGCAGGTAGAGGGCTTTGGCTATCAGATTGTCAAGGCAGTGACAGCAGCGCGATCGCAACTGAATCCCGAACAGTTCCTAGAGCAGCACTCCGTCAAAAATCCCTGTTTCTGGACACCTGCTGACACTGACTATCCTCGCTTGCTTCTAGAAATTCCCAGTCCACCCCCCGTGCTGTACTATCGAGGGCTTGTGCAACCCCAGGAAAATCATGGCATTAAGCCGATGGTATCCATTGTTGGCACTCGCGAACCTACAGATTACGGCAAACGATGGACGCAGAAAATTAGCGTAGCTCTTGCCAAACATGGCTTTACGGTGGTTTCAGGGATGGCAGCGGGGATTGATACAGAAGCGCATTCCGGTTGTTTGGCAGTTGGTGGAAGAACGATCGCGGTTCTGGGAACGGGTGTCGATCTGATCTATCCGCCGCGCAACCGAAATCTTTACGAACAAATTCAGCAGCAGGGGTTGGTAGTCAGTGAGTATCCTGCTGGAACACAACCCAATCGTGTCCACTTTCCTCAACGCAATCGTATTATTGCTGGTTTGTGTCGTGCAGTTCTGGTGATGGAAGCGCCCAGTAAGTCAGGGGCGCTGATCACTGCTTACCAAGCTAACGACTTTTGTCGGGATGTCTACGTGCTGCCTGGGCGATTGGACGATCAGCAGTCAATTGGCTGTTTAGGACTTTTGCACCGAGGAGCGCATGTGATTTTGAATGAGGGTCATTTGTTAGAAATGCTGGGAGCAATACCAGAATTAGACTTAGCGGTACAGCTACCGCTGTTTGCTCCAGAACAACCAACGCCAGTACCTCAGTTAGAGCCAGAATTGGCAAAGGTGTTGCAGGCATTAGCCTCCGAACCTACTCCCTTCGATTTAATTGTGCAGCAAGTGGGCTTGGCAGCAGGGTCAGTTTCTAGCGCCCTATTGCAGTTAGAACTTATGGGCTTAGTATCTCAGTTACCAGGAATGCAATATCGACGATGTTGAGACAGATGATCAGCGCTAGCCGCTTTGGTGTGTTGATGTTGCTGGCGTTGACAGCAACATTGATGTTTTCTCTCTCTGGCAGTACCCAACCGGCAACTACTTCTTTGCGATCCTTAGCACAAAAGCAGGGAATTGGGTTAGGGACAGCAGTGCTAATGGAGCCATTTCGCAATGATTCGACTTATCGGACTGTGTTGGCGCGTGAGTTCAATATGGTGACTCCAGAGTATGACATGAAATTTCAGCCGATCCATCCAGAACGCGATCGCTACGATTTCGCGGGCGCAGATGCCCTAGTCGCTTTCGCCAAAGCCAATCAGATGCAGGTGCGCGGTCATACCCTGGTTTGGCATGAAAGCCTACCCGACTGGCTAACTAAAGGAAAGTGGACACGCGAGGAGTTGATGGATATTCTGCGGCAGCATATTTATACAGTCGTCGGTCACTATCGGGGTCAGCTTGTCGCCTGGGATGTCGTTAATGAAGCTGTAGCTGGGAAAAACTCACTCAGAGATACAATTTGGCAACGGGTAATCGGACCAGAATATATTGAAATGGCGTTTCGCTGGGCGCATGAAGCAGACCCCCAAGCTCGCTTGTTTTACAACGACTATGGCGGCGAGGAACTGGGGGGAAAATCAGATGCGATATATGCTCTTGTCAAGGATTTGCGGCAACGCAATGTCCCGATTCACGGTATCGGCTTGCAAATGCACCGAAGTATTAAAAACCCTCCCAATCCAGAAGCTGTGGCAGCAAACATCAAGCGTCTGGGTGAGCTGGGGTTGGAGGTACAAATCACGGAGATGGATGTGAAAATGGCAGATGGCACTGGCACGATGGAGCAAAGACTTGCCGCCCAAGCAGATGTCTACCGGAACATGATGCGGGTCTGTCTAGCGCATCAGAACTGCACAGCGTT
Source organism: Leptolyngbyaceae cyanobacterium (assembly GCA_036703965.1). GTDB lineage: Bacteria > Cyanobacteriota > Cyanobacteriia > Cyanobacteriales > Coleofasciculaceae > DATNQP01. Next base: position 139 of record DATNQP010000405.1, on the reverse strand, counting down.
TGTACTATGGGGAGTGAATGACCGCTACTCCTGGATTCCTCGATACCTGAAGCAACCCGATTCGCCACTAATTTTTGATGAGTCGTCTCGTCCGAAACCGGCTTATAACGCTCTAATGCAGGTACTCAAAGCACGTTGA
>DATNQP010000404.1:0-8377 GCA_036703965.1 Leptolyngbyaceae cyanobacterium | reverse complement strand
TGTTATTGGGGGACAACCTCGCGCTTTCCTCTGGAGCGAGGGCAGGGGGATGCAAAACCTCGGTACTCTCGGTGGGGACAACAGCGCTGCCTTCGACATCAACAACGCTGGTCAGGTAGCTGGTTACTCATACACTGGCAGCGGCACGCAAGCCTTCGTTTGGAGCGAAAGTACGGGGATGCTTGACCTCGGCACTTTCGGCACCAGGGAAGCTCGTGGCATCAATGATGCTGGTCAGGTGGTTGGTTACTCAGAGACTGGTAGTAGTCCAACTCGTGCCTTCCTCTGGAACGAGAGTACAGGGACGCAAAACCTCGGCACTCTTGGCGGCAGTAACAGCGGAGGTGGCAACACCAGCGCTGCCTTCGACATCAACAATGCTGGTCAGGTAGTTGGTTACTCAAACACTGCTGATGGCGACATCCGCGCCTTCCTCTGGAGCGAGAGCACCGGGATGCAAAACCTCGGCACTCTTGGCGGCTACTACGACTACAGCTTTGCCCGTGCTATTAACGATGTTGGTCAGGTAGCTGGTTACTCATCGACTGGCAGTACGCAGAGTGCCTTCCTTTGGAGTGAGAGCACGGGAATGCAAAACCTCGGTACTCTTGGCGATGAGAAAAACGACAGCTTTGCTTTTGATATTAACAATGCAGGCCAGGTAGTTGGCTACTCTCTTCTTAGTGGAAACGGCCGTCCCTTTCTCTGGGAAAACGGCGTAATGACTGACCTTAACAACTTAATTCCTCCTGATTCTGGCTTTACTTTATTTGACGCACAAGGAATTAATGACGCTGGGCAGATTGTGGGAGCTGGTTCTATCAATGGCGAAGTTCATGCAGTCCTCTTGTCACCTATTCGCCAACCAGCATCTGTTCCCGAACCCGCTTCTGCATTGGGTTTATTAGCATTTGGTGCTTTCGGTGCCGGTTCAATGCTTAAGCGCAAGCAGAAAAAGCCCCTCAACTCGGCATCTTGACGTACTCCTTCTACGCTGCCTAATGTAACCCCGGAAGCCAACCTGCAAATCCAGGAGTTTGCCGATTTGCCAGAGGTGATGCAGGCAACGCAACACCTCTGGCAGCAGTGCTGGCAGGAACTGATTCAGGCTTCTGCCTAAAACAGGAACAAGGTTTGCTTCACCCAAACTTTTCCCGAACCCACTCCTGCATTGGGTGTGTTGGCATTTTGTGCTTTCGGTGCTGGTTGAGTTGTCAAGCGCAAGCTGCAAAAAGCAGCTTAACTCTGCATCGTAGATAGAGAAACCACTGATTGAGGGAACCGACTCTTTAACGCTGGCAACACCGGACAGGGCTTTTTCTGCTGCAAGTTATCCGACGAGTGACCACTGAAGGTATTCCAACGGAAAGGCCCTTTCTGAGCTGCTGACATCCACAGCAGACGCTTCGCCCGCGTCATCGCCACATATAGCAGACGAAACTCCTCCGCCGTCTTCAAGTGTCCCGCTTGTTCCCAAGCTTCCATTGCCATTGGTATGGGCAACCGCTGATGGAGACTGGCACGAATTTGTGCCCTGGCGACTTCTGCAAGGGTAAAGTCTCCTAAAAACTGGGCAGCAGTCGGCACCCAAGGACTACCAGGAAGCGTGTCTTCATGCAAGAACGGCAGGAAGACATAGTCCCAGTCCAGTCCCTTGGCTTTGTGCATGGTGATGATGGTGAGTTGACCGGCGCGGAGATAGCGGGAGTCGGCGTCTTCTGTTTCTACAGGTTCAAAGCGTTCCGATGTCACGATTTCATTGAGGGCAGCGAGGGTAGCGAGCATGGAACTGTTTCCATACGTTTGTTTCGCAACCCGTTCTGATAATTTATCCGCTGTTGCTAGCTCCGATTGGTCGTAGTTTAAGGTTAAAGCGAGGAAGGAAATCAGCTGATACTGGGGCAGTTCTAAACGAGCGCGAAGCAGACTGCTACAGTATTTGCGAGCTTGACGCACGGGGGGTGTTTGTTGGGGGTCGAGGGGACCGGGGTAGAGGAATTGTTCTGGGAAGGTGGCGAGGGCGTTGAGGTCTTGGGTGGGAATCAGTTGACGCTGTACAAGGACTTCTAGGGCAGCTTTCAGGTAATCGGGAGAATGAGGGCGGTCAAGGAATTGCAGAAGCGCCAGGATTTCAGCCGGAACGTGAGAATGGCGATCGCTTTGTGCAACGTCATACACTTCAATCCCATGCTGACGCTTCAGATAGTCCAGCTTCTGGGCAATAAAACTCCCTTGACGATTCTCCCGCACTAACACGGCGGCTCGATGGGTTGGTTCTTTCGCGAATAATTCAAGAACACGCTCTCCAATCAGCTCGACGGTTTGGTAAATGTCCTGGGGAGTGTAAATTTCCAATCCTCGACCCACTGGCTTAGGATTGGCATCGGCTTGGGGGTCATCCGCATTAACGGGACGAATCGTTTGGGGGCGAAAGGCTTGCTCAACACCTGTAAGCTGCGAGCGATTGACCCAGTCCAAGACAAAGTTTGCTGCGTCGATGATGATTCGGCTACTACGACCGGCTTGGTCCATTGTTGCCAGACGCTCCGTTGCCTTACACTCTTCGCAGAACAAATTGAAATAAATTGGGTCAGCTGGGGTGAAGGTGGAGTTAATCGCTTGATTGGGGTCACCCACACGAATTAAATTCGGTGGTTCGCCTGGGTTGGCAGGGTTAGTGGCTAACGTCTCCAACAGTCGGTATTGCAGGGGTGTCGAATCCTGAGCTTCGTCTTCAAAGACAGCAAAGAATTGATTCTGCCATAGCTTGCGGACAGCATCGTTTTCCAACACTCGTAGTGCGGCGAGAATCATGTCGTCGTAGTCGATGAAATTACGGCTATGAACCACGGTTTGGTATTGTTCGTATAGTCCCGCTGCGATCGCTAAAATCTCATAAGCGTCCGGCGTCTGTTCGCTGATTTCCCATAAGTCATGAGGCAATAAACCAGAGCTTTTTGCTTCGTGGATGACGATTTGTGCAATGCTAGGTAAGACCTCAGTCCGCAGAACCGACTGCCGTCGCAGCCGCTCGGTCTCTTCCCCATCAAACTGACGCCCTTCTAGCAGAGTAGAATAACGGCGCGGGTTAGCGGCAATCCACTGCTCTACACAGGCACGAATCAATCGGTGGCTTTGATTCGGTGTCACCAATGTCGCACTCTCAAGATTGAGTCCCGACAACTCTGGATGGCGGGTGGCAATGTTTAATGCCAAACCATGTAACGTATAGACAACAAAGCTATTTTGTGGTAAAAGAAGCGGTCGCAGACATTCGCGGATTTTAGCTTTGATACTGGCAGCAGCGGAGCGGGTGAAAGTGACGACGACCAGCTGACGCCGCCCGTGGAGTTGGTAACGTGCGATCGCAAAAGCAGCTGCCACTGCCATACCTGTAGACTTCCCAGCACCCGGTACAGCGGAAACCGCCAGCTGTCCCCCCTGCCAGTCTGTCATGCTTTGTTGTCCGCGTCTTAAACCATTGCGGAGTTTTTGCAAGACTTGCTCTCGCAGCGCTAGTAGAGGCTGAGTCAGGGTTGTTTGATTTTGGCGGTCATCCTGTGACATCGGGTGTTGGTAATCATTGCGACATGTCAGCTACAGTTAATGCTACTAGACTGGGGCAGGGAGCCTTAAAATCAGCCTAATTTCGATGTGCAATATTAGTCATCCTAGCAACAGCGTCTTTATTACATATAGTTAGGGTGTAATTCGAGATGCCGACCCAAGAGAGCACGAGTACTCAGATTGTGAAAAAAATCCTTGTAATCGTCCATCAACCCTCTTCTGACCCCGGACTTGTTGGCAAAATCCTTACGAAGAATGGTTATGAGCTTGATATCCGAGTACCAAGTCAGCAAGACGAACTCCCGCCCACAATGTATAGTCACTCGGCTGTTGTAATTTTCGGTGGGCCAATGAGCGCCAATGATAGTGAAAGCCTACCGTTCATCCGTACAGAACTTGATTGGATTCCAACGGCGCTTGAATCGGGAAAGCCTTTCCTTGGTATTTGCCTTGGCGCTCAATTACTAGCGCGTGTCCTGGGTGCAACGGTAGCACCACATCCTGAGGGAAAAGTGGAAATCGGTTATTTCCCAGTCCTGCCGACTCTGGCTGGGAGCGAATATTTCGATAGACCATTGCATGTCTATCACTGGCACCGTGAGGGATTTGAGCTACCTAAAGGTGCAGTCAAACTAGCAGAAGGCGAGATTTTTACTAACCAGGCATTTCGCTATGGCAAGAGCGCGATCGCTCTACAGTTTCATCCTGAGATGACCCTAAAAATTTTGGAGCGGTGGACAACAGAGGGAGTCCATATGCTGATATTGACTGGGGCACAGTCACGAGATGAGCAGATAGAGAAGCACTCTTTGTATGCAACTGCTATGAAAAATTGGCTTGAAGGTTTTTTGTCCCGATGGTTGGGGGATGTTGCGGCTGTAAACAGAGTATGCGCGTAGAATATGCAAAAATAATCTTTACCCGCTCTGTGAGCGTAAGCTAAATTTCTACTGCGGTTTTAGCGTGGTGCTCAAGCTCACCCAACAATCACTCGTTAGCGCTTCTCGCATCGCTGTCTCATCAGTAAAGGTTTCTCGTAGAAGTCGTCCTTCATAAAGCAGTGTCACCTCACTCTGCCTAAAGGGCCAGGGAGACACTGTTACTTGGTGAGGCTGCTCTTCTAGGTTGGTCAATAGGAGTGTAGTTTCACCATCCGCTGTAGGAACCTGATTGACTTGTTGCTCACCTGGAAGCCCCTGGCACAAAATCAGTGAGAGAGCATCCCATACAGCAACCAACTTTTTGTTGCGCTCGATGATTTCTGGTGCTGCATAACTTGCATAATAGAAGTCATTTTTCAGAGCATCAATTAGCTGTTTTTGAAAAGCATACTCACGCTCCAGGAAGTCCTGCACGATTTGAGTGGACTCTTGGGAGTTCTGCCAGCTTCTATACCGTTCATATAACCCAGTGCCGTGCAGTGAGATGAGTAGTGCTACATATCTTCCAAGAGGAAGGGCTAGCTGTTTAGCACCTGACCAGATGCCGATATGCACTGGTGTTGGGAGTTCTGTGAACTGATAGGGATAGCCAGTCTGTGGGTTCAGGGTAGGCGATTGTTCCCACAAAAGCCAGCCGATGTCATGTTGTTCTGCACCGAGACAGACTTCTTGTGTAGGAAAAAATTGACCAAAGTGGTCATTGCCCCATGCCTGTGCCAGTTGACCGGATACCCAAGCGTGGTTCGGTTGCGTTATACAAATAAGCCCCTCTGGGACTGAGCGATGCAGCATCAATTCAAAACTGTGGCATTTGGCTTATTTTACCCATCATTTTTTCGACAACTATCAGCTCGGCTCTGTATCGATCACAATCAGCTTGGTTCTTGACGATAAACCTGACTTAATGCGTATTTGAGACTTCGAGACATTAAACTTTTTTGCCAGTAGCTCAACTAACTCCTTATTTGCCTTGCCATCCACTGGGGGTGACTTCAGATGAACTGTGAGACATCCATCAGTGGATTCTTCGATGTGTTGCTTTTGAGAATTGGGTTTAACTTTGACCAAAAATAATGGGATACAAGCCCCGTCCTTACTTCGACAAGACTTCGGCGTGAGCGCGGCAACTGAGCTTGTCGAAGTTCAGTCGAACGCTCAGTAACCTTCCAGGACGGCTTTATTCATGATATAGTTGTTTACGTAGGTTTTTCCACGTCAGATGATTGTTTTGGAGTTCAAGGCTAAAGGAAAAATAACTCAATATGCAGCCATAGATGAAGCGATTAGAACCGCTCAGTTTGTCCGCAACAAGTGTATCCGCCACTGGATGGATAACCGAGGCGTGGGGCAGAAGGAGCTGTATCGCTACAATACAGCGCTGAGAGCTGAATTCTCCTTTGTGAACGCCTTAAACTCTCATGCTTGCCAAGTTGCAGTTGAGAGAGCTTATAGCGCGATCGCTAGGTTCTACAGCAATTGCAAAAAGTCTATTCCAGGGAAGAAAGGCTACCCAAAGTTTAAGAAAAACTGTCGCTCGGTTGAGTACAAAACTTCAGGATGGAAGCTTTCTGAAGATAGGCGTTCAATCAATTTTATTGATAAGAAAGGGATTGGCAAACTTAAACTAAAAGGGACATGGGATTTACACTACTACCAGCTAGACCAGATAAAACGGGTTAGATTGGTGCGTCGGGCTGATGGCTACTACGTCCAGTTCTTGGTGAGTGCTGAGAACAAAGTAGATGTAGAGTTAACAGGGAATATTGTTGGTTTAGATGTAGGAATCAAGGAATTCTACACCGATTCCAACGGTCACACTGAACCTAATCCTAAGTTTTATCGAACAGGTGAGAAACGGCTGAAGTTTCGACAACGGCGTGTTTCTCGTAAGAAAAAAGGCTCTGCCAACCGCAAGAAAGCCATTAACAGACTAGGGCGAGTACACCTCAAAATAAGTCGGCAGCGTGAAGAACATGCCAAGAGAGTGGCACGTTGCGTAATCCAATCTAGCGATTTGGTTGCCTACGAAGACTTGAGGATTAAGAACTTGAGTTTAAATCACTGTCTCGCCAAATCTATTAATGATGCAGGTTGGTATCAGTTCAGAAAATGGCTAGAGCATTTTGGAGGGAAGTTTGGCAAGATAACTGTTGCAGTCAATCCTGCCTATACTTCTCAGGAGTGTTCTAACTGTGGCACTGTAGTTAAAAAATCTCTGTCTATGAGAACTCATGTTTGCAAATGTGGGTTCGTGCTAGATAGAGACTGGAATGCCGCGATTAATATTCTGAAATTAGCCTTGAGTACCACAGGGCATGTGGGAACTTGGGTGGATGCTGAGCGACTTGTCCTGAGCGCTGTCGAAGGAAGTCGAAGCATAGACCCGAACGCTTCGGGAGATTTAGCCTCTACTCTGGCTGGAGCAATCCTGTCAGAGCAAGCTGGGTCTATGAACGAAGAATCTCCGCTCCTTTAGGACGGAGAGTGTCAATTGTTTATTCATTCACGGACGCTCTAGCTACCTAAACAGCGGATTGCCTCTAGTAGCCCCCTAGCTTTATTGAGGGTTTCTTCGTATTCTTTTTCTGGCTCGGAATCGGCAACCAAACCAGCACCGGCTTGAACTGAGACAGTATGCTTACCCAAGTCCTGAAAGCGAACAACCATTGTGCGAATTGCGATCGCGCTATTGAGCTGACCCTCAAAATCGTACCAGCCATAGACACCGGAGTAAGGGCCCCGACGCTCTTGCTCTAGATCGTGAATAATTTCCATCGCTCGAATCTTGGGTGCCCCACTGACAGTTCCGGCGGGGAAGCACGCTTTGAGTAAATCCCAAGCTGTTTTATCAGTGTCGAGTTCTCCAACAACATTGCTGACAATGTGCATGACGTGGGAGTATCGCTCGATCACCATCAGTTCATCAACGTTTACCGTACCCTTCTTGCAGACGCGACCCAGATCATTGCGACCCAGATCAACGAGCATGACATGTTCGGCAATTTCTTTTGGATCTTCGAGCAACTCCTCTGCAAGGGCGTCATCCTCTTGGGGGGTCTGACCCCGGCGTCGAGTTCCGGCAATGGGTCGCAGGGTGGCGATGATTTTCCCATCCGGTGAGGCTGTTGCCTTAACCATCACTTCTGGACTAGATCCAATGATTTGCCAATCACCAAAGTTGAAATACGCCATGTAGGGCGAAGGATTAATCAGGCGCAAGGAGCGGTAAAGTGCAAAAGGTTCACCACTATACTCTGCCGAGAGGCGCTGGGACAGTACAACTTGAAAGATGTCCCCGGCGCGGATGTAGTCTTTGGCTTTTTCGACATTAGCGCAGAACTGCGACGCTTCTGTGTTGCTTGTGTAGGACAACTCCTGAGTTGCGCTTTCTGGAGGCGTCCATTCTAATACGGTGTCCTTGCCGGATAGGGGCAACTGAAGTTTACTGACCAGCGCCGACACGCGATCGCACGCTTGTTGATACGCTTGCTTTAAATCGACATCGGCATCCCGCAAATCAGCATAAGCGATCGCCCAAATCTTGCGCTTCACCTGATCGAAAATAATCAGGTTGTCCACCTGCATCCATAACCCATCCGGCAAATCATCCTTCCTGGGTGGGTAAACTGGAACACGCGGCTCTATCCAACGAATCAGTTCATAACCCCAGAAACCAAACAAACCGCCAATTCCCGGCGGCAGTTGGGGCAACTTTACAGGCTGATAGGGTTTCAGGCAATTGGCTAAAGTATCGAAGGGGTCGCCCTCATACACACTGACTGAGGCATCTCGGTGCATCTGAGTTGTGTACTGCCCCCTTGCTTCCAACACCCACAACGGGTCACAGCCTAAGAAACTGTAGCGTCCTA
>DATNQP010000403.1:0-4462 GCA_036703965.1 Leptolyngbyaceae cyanobacterium | reverse complement strand
CCTTCTTTTCCGGGAAGCACTTCGACAAAGGCACCAATCGGAATAATGCGGGTGACGCGACCAGCGTAGACATCCCCTTCATTGAGCTTACGGGTCATGCCTTGAATGATGTTGATCGCCCGCTTCGCTTTTTCGCCTTCGATAGCCGAGACGGTCACTGTACCATCGTCTTCAATATCCACCTTGGCACCGGTAGCTTCGGTAATTCCTTTGATGGTCTTACCCCCAGGACCAATAATTAGCCCAATCAGTTCTGGATCGATCTTGATGGTCAGCAGGCGGGGCGCAAAGGGCGACATTTCCACACGCGGTTTATCAATCGCTGCCAGCATTTTCTCTAAAATATGCAGTCGCGCTGGTCGGGCTTGCTGAATCGCTTCGGCAATGACATCCATCGACAGACCGGTGATTTTCATGTCCATTTGCAAAGCCGTGATACCGGTGTCGGTACCTGCGACTTTGAAGTCCATGTCACCCAAAAAATCTTCAATGCCTTGAATATCGGTGAGAATGCGGACTTCATCCCCTTCCTTAATTAGACCCATAGCGGCACCACTTACGGGTTTCGTAATTGGGACACCGGCATCCATCAAAGCAATGGTGGAACCACAAACCGAACCCATTGAAGTTGAACCATTGGATGAAAGCACTTCCGAAACAACCCGGAGGACGTAGGGGAAGTCTTCTTGCGGTGGCAATACGGGGACGATAGCGCGTTCAGCTAAGGCACCGTGACCAATTTCACGCCGTCCGGGCGATCGCATCGGTTTAGTTTCTCCGACGGAATAGGGCGGAAAATTGTAGTGATGCAGGTAGCGCTTATCTTCTTCTGGGTTCAGGTCATCCAGCTTTTGGGCATCGCCTGGTGTTCCCAAGGTTACCGTAGATAACACTTGGGTCAGCCCTCGGTTAAACAAACCACTCCCATGCACCCGCCGAGGCAGTAGACCCACCTGACAAGAAACGGGTCGCACTTCATCCAGTTTACGACCATCAACTCGGACGCCATCTTCAATAATCTGACGGCGCATCAGCTCTTTGGTGAGGTTTTTGAAGAGTTTACCAACGGCTTTGCTATCTTCCGTTGTGGCAACTCGGAGTGGGTCTTCTTCTGGCAGTTCGGCGATCGCTGCCACGATAGAATTTTCCTTAATCTCATCTAAGGCAGCATCGCGATCATTTTTGTCTTGGTCAAATTTCGTGAGGACTTCCTTGACTTGAGCCGTTGCGCGATCGCGGATAAATGCCTCTAGTGCCGGGTGCTCCTCCTCCGGTGCCGTCTCGGTGACTATTTCAATCCCCAATTGCTCCAGCAACTCTCGCTGGGCTTGAATTAAGTCCCGCACGGCTTCGTAACCGAAGTCAATCGCCTCAATAATGTCTTGCTCTGGCAGTTGGTTAGCACCCGCTTCCACCATAATCACACCATCTGGGGAACCAGCTACCACTAAATCCAGGTCTCCTGCCTCAATTTCCTTGTAGGTTGGGTTGATAATAAAATCATCCCCCACTAAACCCACACGCACGGCTGCCATTGGTCCATAGAACGGAATCTTGGCTTGTAATACAGCAATGGAAGCTCCTGTCACCGCCAAAACATCTGGCGGCACTTGTTCATCCATTGACAGGGTAGTTGCTACGATCTGAATATCATCTCGAAGCCAACCGGGAAATAAGGGGCGCAGGGGACGATCGATCAAACGGCTAATCAGGGTCACTTTTTCTGGGGGACGCCCTTCTCGGCGCAGAAACCCCCCTGGAATCCGACCTGCCGCGTAAAGTCTTTCCTCGTAGTCAACCAACAAGGGAAGAAAATCTATGCCTTCTCTGCCGCCTGAGCGTGTTGCCGTCACCAAAACGGCAGTATCTCCCGACTGAATAAGCACGGAACCTCCGGCTTGTGGGGCAAGTAGACCCACTTTCAGTCGAATATCCCGTCCATCGAAGGATATTGACTTGTCTAACTCTACCATTCAGCGCTTCGTCCTTCTTTATCATGTTTTTTTCTCTGTCGCAATCGTAGCACTTATGTACTATTGCTGGCTTTGAGATAGATACGCTTACTAAAGATGTCAAAAAATAGCTGACGTAGAAAATGAGTCATTACTTAAAACTCATAAATTAACAAAACTCAAAACTCAAAACTTAACACTCAAAACTCTTTAAGCATGGCGATTTTACATGGCAGTTGGATACCTCAACAGAGTGGTGGTCATCTGTTCATTTGGGGAGAAACCTGGCGCACAATGGCGTCTGTAGGCTCTTCCCAAACCAACGGTGTTCCAGCTCATCCTTTTGCAATGACGCAAGCGGAGTTGATATCTTTTTTGCGTTCTCACAGCCTTTCCATTGACAAGTTTTTGGAGGTGTCTGGGAGTTCAAGCCAAGGCAGTCGTAGTGGTGTGCCAGAGAGCAAGCCGCATAAATGGCAGACTCAAGTCCTTGCTCTACCCACTCAAACGTCCCTAATGGGTGAATCGGCATACCCAGTACTCTCTACAAAAAGCCTGCTAGAAGCTACAGATGCCCCACCTCTGGAACTGCAACTGTGGAAAGTTGAAGGATTGTGTCTAGCTCCTTTAGAGGCAGTAAAACTTCTACAAGCCATACCCCTTGCCTCCTTTAAAGCTTCGGATGCTTATGTGGGAGACTCACTGCGTTTTTGGTCTCAGGTGACACGGTGGAGCTTGGATTTGCTGAGTCGGTGTAAGTTTTTACCGGGACTGGATCGACAGCCCAACGGTGACGTTGTTGCCCGTTGGCAACCCTTACTTGATAGTGCTGTAGATCAAGCTCGTCTGGAAAAATTTACCCAGCTAATGCCATCTGCTTGTCGTGCTTATCAGGGACTGGGGACTGGGGAACTCGGTGCCCCTGGAGGGGATAAGGGGCAATGGGGACTGGGGACTGGCACTAGTTCTGAATTAGAATCTTCAACTCAAAACTCTTCTTCCCAATCCCTAATCCCTAATCCCCAATCCCCAGTCTCTCCACAGGAATTACTGTTGGGATTCTTGAGTAGTGCGATGGATGCTCAGGTGCGTACTTGGGTTGAGAAGCAGCCTTTACCTCAAGCAGAATCTCCGATACTAGAGTGGATGCGATCGCTATCCGGGTACGCTTCGCTAACACTCTCAACACCCTCTGACACTCTTGAAGCGCCAGCTGAAGCTGTGGCGCGCATCGAAGCTGCACTCAAGACTTGGACAACACCAATACAACAGCACTTAGTCGCACCAACATCCCAATCCTTTGGACAAAATCTCTACCGAACCAGCTTTTCTCTTCAACCTCCCCAGTCAAGTGAAACGAACTGGCGGTTGGAGTATTGCTTGCAAGCAGTAGACAGCCCAGAATTTTTGGTTGATGCACAGACAATTTGGCGTCAACCCATTGAGCGATTGGAGTACCAAGGGCGGACAATTGAGCAGCCTCAGGAAACGTTCCTCAAAGGGTTAGGATTGGCTTCCCGACTCTACCCTCCCATCGAACCAAGCTTGCACGAACGGCGTCCTGATTCTTGTGAGCTAACGCCAGTGGAGGTGTATGAGTTTATCAAGGCGAGTGCATGGCGGTTACAAGATAGTGGATTGGGAATTGTTCTGCCGCCAGGATTAGCACCAGGAGCAGGAGCAAAACGTCTAGGAATCAGCATCAGCGCCGAGGCACCGTCACCGAATAAGGGTGAGCGCTTAGGGCTAAAAAGCTTACTGAAGTTCAAGTGGGAACTCGCTATTGGTGACAAAACTATCTCCAAAAAAGAGTTTGACCGCCTGATGGCGCTGAAGTCGCCGCTGGTAGAAGTGGGTGGCGAGTGGATTGCCCTACAACCTTCAGAGGTTCGAGCCGCTCAAGCCATTTTTACAGCTTCTCAAGACCAGATGAGCCTTTCTGTAGAAGATGCCTTACGCCTAAGTACGGGCGACACAACAACTTTGGCAAAACTGCCAGTGGTCAACTTTGAAGCATCGGGTGCTTTGCAAGAGTTGATTACCAATCTGACAGGCAATCAGTCAATTAAGCCGATTGAAGCACCTGCAAGTTTTCGCGGGACTTTACGACCTTACCAAGCACGAGGCGTCAGCTGGCTGGCTTTCCTGGAACGGTGGGGTTTGGGAGCTTGTCTAGCAGATGACATGGGCCTGGGAAAGACTCCTCAGCTAATTGCCTTTCTACTGCATCTACAAGAACAGGAGGCGTTAGAGTCACCAACGCTCGTTGTTTGCCCGACTTCAGTATTGGGGAACTGGGAACGGGAAGTTAAGAAATTTGGGCCAACTCTGAAAGCCATAGTTCATCACGGGGATAAACGACTAAAAGGTAAGGCATTTGCCAAGGCTGTTAAAGATAAGCAGTTGGTAATTACCAGTTATCCCTTAGTGTTTCGGGATGCCTCAACTCTTGAGGGGGTTTCCTGGAAGGGTATTGTGCTGGATGAGGCGCAAAATATTAAGAATCCAGG
>DATNQP010000402.1:0-13195 GCA_036703965.1 Leptolyngbyaceae cyanobacterium | reverse complement strand
CTGCTGATGCAGCTGGTATAGACTTACCTAATTCCTGCAATGCCGGAGTTTGTACCACCTGTGCCGCGCAACTCCTAGAAGGAACTGTCGAGCAAAGCGAGGGCATGGGTATCAGTCCAGAACTTCAAAATGAAGGTTATGTGCTGCTATGTGTCGCTTATGCACGCTCTGATTTGAAGATTGAATCTGAAAAAGAAGACATTGTATACCAACGTCAGTTTGGTCAGTCCTAATCAAAACATTTAATTGATGAAGTGTCGCGGTTTTGCGGCGTTAGAATAACCCCATCCCTCTCTTTGGGTGGGGTTATTCTAACTCCTTTCATTAGTTCAAAACAAATAAATCCAGTGGTAAATGACCGTACATCTCATTGATTCCTCCTTCGTAGGAAGATTGGCAAGATACTAAGACTCCACGATGGGTTCCTGTGTAGGAATCGAGATAACACAGTCCCGTTTTAGGATTAAATTTTATATAAACTGGACCATCTATTGAGGCAAGGTCGAGAGTTTGTTCATAGCCTAGAGCCTCTGAATAGGTTTTTAGGGCTGTTAAACCTTGAGCCGCTGTATCAGCACAAATTCCTAAGATTTGGTAATCCGAAAAATCAGTGAGCAGAAGTAGCGCTTGCTGGATTAGGGCTTTTTCCGATGCCGAATTTATGGACTTGCCCTCAATACAGTTAAACGGCTTTAAGAGGTTTTCTGCCTCTTGCACGGTGAGATTAGGCGAGTTTTGAATAGACATAAATTTTGAATAATGAAACTGTAAAACCTTTACTCGTTTTAGGTGTTTTACGTAATGAGCCGTAATCTCCTAATCATGTATGTCCTCAAAGTAACCAGTTGTCTAGACTTAGGGCAGGCACACGCTCAAATTCACGGGTATTTGCTGTCACAAGCGTCAGGTTAAGAGCGAGGGCATGAGCTGCAATCAGTAAGTCATTCGGGCTGATCGGGGTTCCTGCCTGCTCCAGTTGGGTACGAATTGCCGCATAGTGCTGATCCACAGGCGGCTCCAGAAACAGAATCGGCAAGACTTCAAGAATACGTTCTAGTTGCTGAACAAGACGTGGGGAACCACTTTTAACGGCTCCAAATCGCAGTTCACACACGACAATAATACTGGTACAAATGCTATCTTCCCCTACGGTAGCGATACGCTGGAACACTAAACCTTGAGGATGCCTGACCAAATCTGAAATGATGTTGGTATCGAGCAGGTACTGACATGTCATTGGGCAGGACTAAAGCGTAATGTCATCGAGTGGAAGTAGTCCCTCATCCACGTCAGGAAAATTGTCTGTAATTTCTTCCAATGTGGTAAGCAGTGAAAGGAGAGAACCGGGACGAATAGGTTCGATAATTAATCGATTCCCCTCTTTGCGTAACAAAACTTCTGTACCGGATAGAGCAAATTCATGGGGAATGGTTAGGACTTGATCTTGTCCCTTGGCTAAGAGATAAACATGGCATGAGTTTGGCATAAAGCAATCTCCTTCAAGCCCCAAATAACCATTGAGCTAGTTGTCTCATCAATAATTATATCTTTGGTCTATGATGTGGTGTGTCGTGGCACAGAATAGTACCTCACACCAAAAACTGGGCGTGAATTTCCCTGGGAAGTGAGTGCCTGCTGGAGACGTTTCCAAAGTACGCGATCGCGCTTTGGGAGCAAAGCAACAATCCAGCTTGGCAGCTGTTTTTGGGGTAGGGAGATAACGTTCCCAATTACCCACCGTAGATGAACTCGAACTTAGCAGCAGGGGCTTTCCACCGTCCGCTGCAACGGAGTTGTTAAGTTGCGTTTTTGGGCAGCGTCTAAACTCTAGTGCCAGGGTACTCCACCTTCCAAGATATTTGACGACCTGAACGACCCGAACGCACAAAACGGAATCCTTCGTAATCAAAGCTAACAGGATTTTTGGTAATGAATGAACTGGATACACCAAGTAACTGAGCAAGCTGGCTAGTTGTTAACTCTAAACCTTGAGATGCTGCCTTTTTTAAAGGTTCTAGATGTTCTGGGGGAAAATTCACCTCTGGCACGGCTGCCTGGAACTGCCTATCTGATTCGGATAGAGGTTCGGTACGAATATTAGATGAAGCTAAAATCTTGGAAAAGGAGTGAGTAAAGGATGAAGCAATTGCAAGACTAGAGACAATCAAGTAAGCAATAAAATTTTGGGTGGAGAAGACAATTACTCCATATCGTACAATCGGAAGCTGGCGGTTATTGTTAAAACGTCTGTCAGGACCACCATCACGGCGTACATATTTCCAAGTTTTTCCAATTACTGTAGCATCGCTGGGAAGTGCCTCTTGTTCCACGTATTCCATATCTTGCAGAGATGCTTGGATTTCACTGTAAGGAATTGCACTATAAACACCATCTTGAAATACAAAAAAGCGATCAGGAAGTAAATATAACTTGATGCTCCCAGAATCAATGCCCCAAACGTCAACATTCGTTTTGATGAGGTTTGGATTTTGTTTACCAATCTTTGAGCGATGTCGGATAAGAGATGCGTTGGAGCCAGCGTTTCGCTTCCAATCACTGACAGCGACCTTTGACTTCAATCGCCATGAGCTTTTCGTCATAGCGAGGTTTGAAAAAGACATAATACTTTCGTGGAATTTTTTCTCTGAGTAATCATCAGAAAATTCATAAAAAAGGGGTGTTGTTTTACGTACAACATCCGCCCTATAAACTATGAGAGTCACAACGGCTAAAATAATGGATAACGGAAAGAAAATAAATAAGAAAATTAATGTAGCAATTCCACAATAGAGGGAATAGTAAGGACTCTTTACTCTCCTGTTAATTTGATCAATGATTTCTGCGGCTGATCTATCTATGATCACCTCCTGATACTCTTCTAAATCTTCCTGTGTAGAACCATGAACTCTTTCAGTAGCTTGATACGTTGTCTCTTGGTACGTAGCACCTTGCCTAGCGACTTTGATTAGAGTGTTTGGGACTATTGGCTTTTTCTTGGATGAAGGCATTGTACAGTGTCTTAATTCTCTTATTGCTTGTTGTGGAATAGGTTTAATTTATTCAATAAAGTCGGATAATGCTGGCTTCCAAAAATAATGCCCGATGACAACATCAGAGTCAACCCAAAAATAATTGCTAATGCTTTTTGAAAACCCAAATTTATAGGTTTTTGGTTAATTGATTTAGGATTAGCCTTATTAGGCGTTAATATTTTATAAATACGACTTGAGAAAATATGAGAATCATCCTGAGAGGTGATTTTATAAACTCGATTTGATTCTAATATTTTTGAGTTCTTGACAGCTTGTATCAACTTGGGATCGGGGGAGCTTGGACGAAAATTTTCCCACTGGTACTCATAACTTTCATAAAATAATCGAAATTCGACAACTCTAAAAATCCGAGCTTCATCTTTATCAGCAATTACAAGATACTCAACTTCCTCTATGCGTCCTTTCTTGAATAAGCGATTGATGTAACAAATTGCTTGGGCAACCACCTTTGCTGCAACTTCTATATCTCCAAGCTTGACCGAGTACTTGAATTCAAATAAAACCTTATTTACCGACAAATCATGCCTTTCCTGAGTTTTAACTGGTAGAGAAAACTCTCTAATGTAAGCTGCTTTAACTTCTTCTTCATTAGTAGCACCTAGCAGAGCCTCAATAAAATTAAACTCCTGAGCCTTTGACCACTGCTGCCTATGTTGAGTTGTCCGCTTTGCTTGCTCTTCCCACACTCCCATGAGAGTAATTCCTAGCAGTAAGACTTAATGGATGCCGACATGATCTTAACTTACCCACCGATAGCATCAAGGTAACGTCCCCACCAAGGACTTCAGCAACCTAACTATTAAGTGTACCGCCGTTGCGATCTAACACTATGCTCGGTAGATTAGACCACATACAGCTTTTGGGTATTATTCTCTACTCCCGACTGCTTTTTAGGCAAAGGTTACCTCCTCACTGTTCAGCCTGACTCCTAATCAACCGCTGCACACTCACCAAAGCTCGATTCAACTCATAACCCCGCTTCTGAGGATTATTCAAATACGCCTGTTGCTCCTCCTCAATCATTTGCACATCCTGACGCACCAACCCATCCAATAATTTTTGCGCCGAACCAAATAAACTATCTTTCACAAAGCGACGAAACCACACCGGCAACTTGTGCAAGCGCCAAAAGGCATTCAGAGACGTGAAATGAATCAGATAAGCACGAGTCTGCCTCTCACTCACCGGACAAAGCAAACAGTAAATCTTGAAATCTTGTCCCAGCGTAGAAACCCAATGTGGGTAAACATAACTCACATCCAACGGTTCCGGATGAAGGCGTCGCAAGGCTGGGAAGAATAGCTGAGAAATAGACCAGATTTTGTCGATTTTGTAATAGCTTTGAGCCTGATAGTGGGCATCCACACGATTAGCATCTTCGTATAAATCCTCTAGTACGGCTGACGCCCAAGCTTGATAATCTTGATGCAGATGTCCGTGGTACATATCCATCAAGTTTTCAATCAGATAGGAAAAATGGGCGTTACAATCAATCGTTGAAACGGTAGCAATATAGTTGAGGTGGTTCCACTCTGGAACACCCATCGGCTGTAGGGGCAATTCATGTACGTCCTTAGCATCTCCTGGAAATAGCCAAATAAAGCCATCCTGTTCTTGCACAGGTAGAGAACGAATTTTGCAGTTGGGTAGTTTCTGATTAGCGGCTAGATAGGGGACTGCTGCACAATCACCACTGGAATTAAATTGCCATCCGTGATAAGCACATTCCAAGCGATCGCCTATAACGCGACCATGACTGAGTTTAACTTGCCGATGCGGGCAGCGGTCTTCTAAGGCGTGGATAGCACCGCTATCATCTCGATAAAGAGCGATCGCTTGATTCCAAAGAGTAACACCTACAGGTGAGGAGTGAACCTCACTGCTGCGAGCCACCACGTACCAATGATTGAGGTTGATGCCGCAGGCGCGAATGTCACAGTGCTGAGTGGATAGAGAAGGAAATTGCATAGCTCAAGAAAACTGCCTTAACAACTACTGATCTGCCCTGCCTGAACCGAGAGAATTTGAGAAGAGTTCAGCCATTGGGAATCAAAAGCCCCCAAGTGGGTTGTGGTAATCAAGGTTTGAAATCGGTCTTGAATGGCTTCGAGTAGCTGATTCTGGCGGTTGAGGTCAAGTTCTGCCAGCACGTCATCTAGCAGCAGTAAGGGTGGTTCACCCACGACTTCTTCGATGAGCTTTAACTCTGCCAGCTTCAGCGCCAACACCAATGTCCGCTGCTGTCCTTGGGAACCATACGACCTTGCGGGGGTTTGGTTGATGCTGAACTCGACTTCATCCCGGTGAGGACCAACCAGAGTCGTACCGTGAGTTTGTTCGGGGATGCGACGCTGTTTGATTTTGTCTAAAAATGCCAGCTGTACGCCTTCGGGGTCATCTTTCTCAATGCTGACGTTGGGAGCGTAGGTGACTTCCAGCACCTCTGTTGCCCCACTGATACTGGCGTGCCAGGTTTGTGCCAGAGGGGCAAGCCGTTCCAGAACTCTCGCTCGACGCCGAGTGACTCGTGAGCCAGCTGTCGCTAATTGGGCATCCCACAGCGCTAGTTGTGAATCATAGTCTCTGGATGATAATTCATCTATTCTGCTTTCTGCCTGCTGTCTGCGGAATTTTTTGAGGAGGGCATTGCGCTGACGCAATACCTGGTTATATTGCTGCAAGATGTAGGCGTAAATGGGTTCCAACTGCGTGAGGATGGAATCCAGCCAGTTGCGACGCCGTTCTGGTGCCCCCCGCACCAATTCCAAATCCAGGCTGGAGAACTGCACGGCATTGAGGATACCCAAAAAGTCCAGATGGCGACGTAAGGATTCCTGATTGAGGGCAACAGTGCGGCGTCCTTGAGTGCGTAGGGTCAAAGCCAGCTCTACTGAACCATAGCCACGCTCCAGGTTAGCGCGAATTTGACCAACAGCGGCTTCTTCCAAAACGAGGTCGCGATCGCGTACTGACCGATGACTCTTGAGCGTCGAGAGTAACTCCACCGCCTCCAGTAGATTCGACTTCCCTTGGGCATTATTCCCCACCAAAATTGTTTTAGGGGCATTGAAATCAACTACGCAATCCCGGTAATTACGAAACTGTCTGAGGTGTAGAGTTTTTAAGTACATTTTTGTTGTTTGTTGTTGGTTGTTTGTTGTTTGGGGTCTTACCAACAACCAATAACCAACAACCAATAACGAATAACCAACAACTAACGACGCGAGTAGAAAAAGCGGAGAAATAGCTTTTCCAGTTCAACCCAGACAAACATCAAAGCACTGAATCCCAAACAGATTAAAAGTTCTGTCGAGCTTAAGGGGCGAGTCCCAAAGAAGGCTTGCAGGAACGGTACGTAAACCAGTGCCAGCTGCAATGCCGTAGTAACGCCAACAGCCCAGAGCAGATAGGGGTTAGAGAAGGGGTTCAACTCGATTGTTAGCTTAGTGTTAGAGCGAACCGCCAAAGCATGACCCATTTGAGCAATACAAAGGGTGGTAAACACCATAGTTTTCCACGCATCTTTACCTCCTGGTCCGTCATACCCAGCAGCATGGGTATAGTTGTAAGCCCATCCCATCAACGCAATGCTGATAATCGCAAAAATAATGCCGATACGAACCATATAGGCACCCATCCCCCTCGCAAAAATATTCTCACGGGGGCTAAAGGGAGGACGCTTCATCACATCCGGTTCCGCTGGTTCCACTGCCAGCGCGAGGGCTGGTAAACCATCTGTGACGAGGTTCATCCAGAGAATCTGTAAAGGCGTCAGGGGAACACCGCCCAGTCCCATTATGGGTGCAGCAGCAATCGTCAACACCTCACCAATGTTGCTGCCCAGGATGTATTTAATAAACCGACGAATGTTGTTGTAAACAGTCCGACCTTCCTCGGTTGCGGCGACAATGGTGGCAAAGTTGTCATCGAGTAGCACCATATCGCTGGCTTCTTTACTGACATCAGTGCCAGTAATCCCCATGGCAATGCCAATATCTGCCTGCTTCAGGGCGGGGGCATCGTTTACACCATCGCCCGTCATGGCAATAAATTTGCCACGACGCTGGAGGGCTTGGACAATCCGCAGTTTGTGTTCTGGAGAGACACGGGCATAAATGCTTACATCATCAACTTGTTGCTCTAGTTCCTCTGGGCTGAGTCGTTGCAACTCCTGACCCGTGAGGACGCGATCGCCTACGTTGGCAATACCCAAATCCTGCGCGATCGCTTGTGCTGTCAGCTGGTGGTCACCCGTAATCATCACCGCCCGAATACCCGCATCCCGACACCGCGCCACAGCATCCCGGACTTCTGGGCGTGGCGCATCCAGCATTCCCACTAACCCTAACCAAATCAAGTCTCGCTCCGTTGTTTCATCTGAGCCTCCTGGCGGCTTGGCATCCAACGGTTTGTAAGCAAACCCCAGCACCCGCAATCCCGCCGCCGCCATCTGGTTATTCTGTTCCAAGATGGAAGAGCGCTCTTGCTGTGTGAGCGCTTCTACGGCATTACCCTGCTGACGGGTCGTACAACGCTCCAAAATCAGTTCTGGCGAACCCTTGGTGAACATCAGGAAGGGTGAGTTTTGAACGGTGAGTCCGACGTTTTGAGTACTGCCTTCACAAATCACACTCATCCGCTTGCGTTCGGAGGAAAAAGGAAACTCCTCAACCCGTTTTAGTTGACGGCTTAACGGTTCCTTTTCCAAACCCCCTTTTCCAGCCAGGGAGAGCAACGCGCCTTCTGTTGGGTCACCTAAAATTGCCCAATAGCTAGCAGAAGTCGCAGAATTTGACCTCGCTATTGCTTTGCCGTTGGCTTGGCTTTGTGGTTCATCCCGCTGCAATACCGCATCATTGCACAGTACACAAGCCAGCAGCAGTGTTTGCAGTTCTGGATACTGCTCAGGCGGCGCAAGTTGATTTTCGATTCTGAACTCACCCGTAGGGGCGTAACCCTCGCCAGTCACACTAAATGTGTGATTCCCTGTGGCAACTTTCTGCACCACCATTTTGTTTTGAGTCAGCGTCCCAGTTTTATCTGAGCAAATTGTGGTAACGCTTCCTAGGGTTTCCACGGCGGGAAGTTTGCGAATCAGGGCGTGACGACGCACCATGCGTTGTGTTCCCAATGCCAGAGTCACAGTAATAACCGCTGGTAGACCTTCGGGGACGACAGCGACAGCCATCGACAGGGAAACTTCTACCAATTCTTGCAAGACGGCCCAGTCAAATATGCCTTTGTCGCTGAAGGACTTAACCATGCCGCCGACGATGACTAGTGCCACTAGAATGAGTGAGCCAGTCACCAGGACGTTGCCCAGTTGGGTCATCCGCTGTTGCAAGGGTGTCGGTTCACTCTCCACGGATTGCAGCAACTCGGCAATTTTGCCCAGTTCTGTCCGCATTCCTGTACCCGTGACAGCCGCTGTGCCTCGGCCCTGAAGCACTTCGGTGCCTTGAAACACCAGATTAACGCGATCGCCCAACGGCGTCTCTTCTTGCAGGGGTATATCCACCTGCTTGTTTACCGCATGGGCTTCCCCAGTCAGTGCGGCTTCCCGGATCTGAAGATTGGATTGCTCGATCAGACGCCCATCCGCTGACACCTGGACACCCGCTTCTAGGAGCATGATGTCCCCTGGCACCAGTTCCTTGCCGTCTATCTCAATCGGTCTACCATCACGAATCACTCTTACCTTCGGGGAAGAAAGGCTTTTAAGAGCAGCAAGAGCTTTCTCAGCGCGGGTTTCCTGGAGATAGCCGAGAACGCCGTTAAGGATAACAATCAACAGGATTGCGATCGTATCCTTGAAGGGAAATCCACCATCAGCTTTGCCTTGTTGCAGCGATATCAGGTCTAACACTCCTGAGATAACCGCTACTGCAATCAGCATCACCAACATGATGTTTTTGAACTGATCGAGGAGAATTTCCCAGTTGCTACGACCAGCAGTTTCCTCTAGTTCATTGGAACCATATTGCTGCAACCGCTCTTCAACCTGTTGGGAAGTCAGACCAGCTTCTGCGTCGCTGCCCAACTCTGACAGCGTCTTCTGAACGTCCAGGGTATGCCAGGCGCTTGCTAGATTGGGCAAAGAATTTGAACGACTAGATAGAGTCACGGGGAATGCTTGCTTGAATACGATACGCCCTCAATCATATTCTTAAACACAAAGACCCGGAACGAATGAGAAGTTTCAGCACTTTTTACTTCAGTTCACGAGCGCCGCAACTTCGACGCAGTAGCTGTTCGACGCGATTTGTTTGCGATCGCGCCCCAGTTGTACCCTTGTCATCAGTTCAACAGTGACCAGTGACCAGTGACCAGGTCTTAGGCTCTGATGCGAGACCCCGCCCAAGACATAGGAGCCTATTCTGAGGCAGGGGATTCTGACTCAATCACTAATAAGCAATGACCAGTGGTCACTGGTCATTGGTCAGTGTTAATAATCAGAAGTTCGTTGTTTAACTCAATCTTAACCAGTTCTGCTCTCTTGGAGAGCTATGATTTTAGCATTATGCAAGATATACTCCGCGCGGTCAGAATTTGTCATTCTGTAGCTTGCTTTCCCAAGGGCACACAGCGATAGCACAGTGTTAGCACTGAACATTGGTTACCCGCTGCTGAGCGTTTCTAGTAATCAGTTCATTCAGGGTGTTGAGTTTAATTCGATGCAAGCATCCCGTTTTGGAAAATTACCCTAAGACGGGAAGTCTGGGACTATATAGGTGGTTATGGAACTAGAGTTAGGGTTAAAGTTACTTCTGCAAAGTTTACCAGCGATCGCAGAGGTATTTACCGCTTTACAAGAAGACAGGCTGCATCGACTTAAGCAGCAACAAGCTATAGAGACTCAAAAGTTCAACCCTAATGTCCGTCGGGCAGTACCCCAAGGAAATCTAGATTTTCAGATATGGGGTTTTGAGCAGGAAAAATCCTTACAACAGCAATTGGCAGCTTACGACCGTGAGACACAGTTAAAACTAGCCTCCTATCAGCGGGAAACAGCACTCCAGTTGCCGGAAATTCATAAAATTCTTAATAACTGGCCTTTAAGGTTATTTCCTTCCCAACTCTTAGGTTCTTATAAAAACAATCCACTAGTCCCCCTCAAAATTCTTCTCTCTCCCCCTAAAGTCCAGTCGGCGGGATTGGGTGAGGTAGCTCAAGCTATTCCCGAAATAGAGCAGAGTTTAGCTCAAAACCTCGGCGAATTTTTGAGTCACAACTATCCCTTGAGTAGTCAAGAACGACCAACAGAATTTCTAGCTGGAGCCTGGGAAAATAAGCGCTTTCATCGAGAAGCCAGTATCAAGGCTCTGTTTGAAATGCTCAAATCTGAACCCACTTTGATTTTGGAATCAGAATTTGTTGGAGATTATCTAAATTTCCGCATTGCTTACTGGGGTTTGGGGCAGAAAACCTATTCCTATAAAACCATTATCTCAAGATTGGATTACCGGAAGATTGTTTATACCTCGGCAAAAAGCCGCGCCTTAAAGTGGAAAGAAACGGCAAATAGACTTTTAGCCTGTGGTGAAAGTCCAGAAGACGTTAACAGACTGGGGGGAGACAAGGCTTTCAACCTGAAAGTATTGGAGAAGGAGGAGAAATGGAAGCAACATGGCATTGATACGAGTGAATTAGTTCTCGACTATAAGGTCAATACTAAAGATTTTGAAGCCCTTTCTCAACTCTTAATTACCTGCCATTGTCTAGTAGCTGGCTGGGTAGCAGATGCTCATCATCTCCTTCATCACGATATACCGCCCTTATTGCCTGGGTTGCTAACGGGTTTACTCGAAAAGGCTTCTGACCAGCAACTGGTGCAAGAAGTAATGCAAACAACAATATTAGGTTATCAAGATATTTTTAAAGCTCTAGAAATTGAACGACCTTTATGGGTTCCTGAACTGGCTTTGAAGTTAGCCCAAAGCTTGGCTTGTTTGCCAGAGAAATCTTGGGCTAAAGAGCAGGTAGATTACTCCCTCAAAGCTTGGCTGAAACAACATCAAGTACCCCAACTTGAAGGTTCTAATTCTTTAGAGGAAATGCAGCCAGCCCTAACGATAGAAGACCAGAAATATTTCGAGAATCTCAAAGACTGTTTCGCCACCCTTGGTGATGAGAAAGCGATCGCGCAAGTGAACGGCATGTTGTGTGCTATCAAAGACCTAAAACCTAAAGCCAAACTGGAAAGTGGTTCTCTACTCCAACTGGGAGAGGATGAGAACATCACCCAAGTACACAACGGACTGAGTGTAAGCAAGGACTTAAGACCTAAACCTAAACTAGAAAAAGTTTCCCTCATTCATACTCTGACTGGTCATTCAGGCAAAGCGGCTTCACTTGCCGTTAGCTTCGATGGGCGGACGATTGCCAGTGGTGGTGATGATAATACAATCAAGCTGTGGAATCTGGGGACTGGCGAACTCCTCCATAGTCTGACGGGACAGTCAGGCAGGGTTTTAACGATCGCTCTTAGTCCCGATGGACAGACTCTAGCGAGTAGTCATAAAACTAGCGATCGCAGTTGCATCAAACTTTGGCATCTGGGTAGGGGAGAACTCCTCCGTACCCTGACTGGGCATCACAAATGGATTTATTCCCTCGCTATCAGCCCTGATGGACAGACTCTCGTCAGTGGTGGTTATAAAATTAAAATTTGGCATCTAAACACTGGAGAACCCCTACACACCCTAGCTGGGCATAAAAAATCGGTTTATTCTCTGGCTATTAGTCCTGATGGACAGACTCTCGTTAGCAGTGGTGGAGACAAGACAATCAAGATTTGGCATTTGGGTACAGGAAAACTGCTTTGTACCCTAACTGGACATTCAGACTGGGTAAGAACCGTCGCTATCAGCCCCAATGGACAGATTCTCGCTAGTGGCAGTGATGACAACACAATCAAGCTGTGGCATCTGGGTACTGGAAACTTAATTCGTACCCTTACTGGACATTCCGACTGGGTTTTGTCCCTCGCCATTAGTCCCGATGGGCAAACCCTAATTAGTGGTAGTCGGGATAGCACAATCAAGTTGTGGCATCTGGATACTGGAAAACTACTCCATACCTTAACTGAGCATAAAAAGTGGGTTTATTCCCTGGCGGTTAGTCCTGATGGGCAAACACTTGCTAGTGGCAGTGAGGATAAGACAATTAAGATTTGGCAAGCTGTGTAGAGTCACGGGACTGGGTTCTCAGGCGAAGCCGGGGTGGATGTCTCAGGAGGTTTAACTGGTGCTGATGAACCAGTCGGTAAAGACAGTTCGATGCCAGCACCTCGGTCATAAATCTCGATGTCCCATTGCCCTGAACGATTCGATTCAAAGGCAATAAAGCGACCATTGCCGCTAATGGTGGGATGACGGACTTCTCCCAGAATATTTTCGGTTATACGTTCTGATTGGAAAGTCTGGCGGTCATAAACAAAAACATCTGGCTTTCCCAACTGCTCAGAGATATAAACAATGTAGCGACCATCCGCACTGATATCTGGCTGTTCTTGGAGAGTATTAGGCTGATTGAGTCCCGGCAAGTTAATCAGACGCCGTTGCTGGACATCATAAAGATAGATACTCCGTTGAGCCAGACGATCAGAAGTAAAGACTAAATAGCGACCATCGTAAGAATAGCCAGGTTCTTGGTCGGCAGCTGAGCTATTGAGAGCCGCTCCAAAATTTTGCGTCGGTGGAGTTAAGAAACCGCCTGAAGAGAAGCTATCCCAAAGGGAGTTACTGCAACCAACCAATCCTGCCATCAAGCAAACTGCCAAAGTCTTCAGTAATGGATAACACCAGCTAAGAAAGCACTTCATCATTCGGCGCTGGTAAGGCACAGCAGTTGACATCATTCAAGCAAACTTTGCCCCACTGTAATGCCCAACGTACTAGTGCCACCCGGTTATCTGTTGAGGTCTTCGTCAGAATGTTGCTGATGTGATTATCAACAGTGCGCTTACTAATTTCCAGCTGCTGGGCAATCTCGTGATTGGTTAAACCAGCGGCTACCAGTTCTATGATTTGTACTTCGCGGTCTGAAAGAGACGCGGGGGTATAATACTCGCCACCAGTCATAGGTATTTTGCCCTTGGTATATCTACTTACCATCTCCTTCAATTTTAGAGGATTGTTAAT
>DATNQP010000401.1:0-5429 GCA_036703965.1 Leptolyngbyaceae cyanobacterium | reverse complement strand
TCAGCTCGAATAATTCCAATCGGCGAATCTACCCGTAAGCCAGCTCCATAACCAAATCCTGTTCCTGGCTTACCCCGCACGACTCCCGGCTCTCCCGGCACAGTATTACCAGAGCCTAAGTCAGAGGCAAAGTCAGCAAAGAGGACAGCACCCACGGGTTTGTAGACAGGGATACGATACTCAGCGGATGCCAATACATAGCTGCGACCACTAGCAACGTCACCCGTCCCATAACCCCGCACAGAATTCACACCTCCCAGGTTAAAAGCCATGTAAGGTGGTAGGTCACCAATTGTTGTGCCACCCTGGACATTAAAAGCCAGCACTTCTGCCTTATCACCGCCCAACAAATTTACGGGTGTGTACTGAGAGTAGTTGGCTTGAAGCCGATT
Organism: Leptolyngbyaceae cyanobacterium; assembly: GCA_036703965.1. Classification (GTDB taxonomy): domain Bacteria; phylum Cyanobacteriota; class Cyanobacteriia; order Cyanobacteriales; family Coleofasciculaceae; genus DATNQP01. Next base: position 5,037 of record DATNQP010000401.1, on the reverse strand, counting down.
CATGAGAATATTACCGTTCCCCACCGGAATCGACTGTTGTGTGCTGAGGCTGAGGACGGAGCCTTGAGTCGGATTAACAGGGTTGTTACGCAAATCTCTAGTAACGCCAGCGGATACGGTGACTAAATCATCAATGCCAGTACCGCTCAAGGAGAGGGGATTACCCAGTGCATCGACTGGGATAATATTGCCATCGCTATCGCGGATGCTAGTGCGGGTGTAGTTCAAGCCTACTGAGGCATTCCAGTCCTCCACCGGTTTCGTCAACGTAATGCCGCCGCCAAACTGTCCTTCACGAGGTTGCTCGTAATCCCCAATCTCAGTATTATCAGCGAATTTATCATCGAATGTCTGGGATACCGTTCGACGCCGAAAGGCATTAACGCTATACCCAGGCATATCTGGGTTGCTGGCACGGTAAGGGCTAGTGAAATTGCCGTCAAACTGGAAGTCGCGGCTACCGACTTGGACATTGGCTCCTAGCTGCTGGTTGATACCACCGAAGTTTTGGTCTTTGTAGCTAATTGTGCCGAAAACGCCAGTATCAGCGCTGTAACCGCCCCCTACATTCACTCCACGGGCGGGTCGCTCGGTGAGGTCATAGCTGACATCAACTTTTCTAGAATCGCCATTTAGGGAGATGTCGGCGTTTTCAAACAGCCCTAACCGATACAGGTGCTGCAAATCCTGCCGCGCTACATCCACACGGAATGGCTGACCGGGTTTGAGTTTTAACTCCCGGTTGATAAAATCTTCGCGAGTACGCCCCTGAGTAGGTTTACCGTCTTTGTCAAGGAAGCGAACATTGATGTCGCCAATGATGCCTTCTGCTACCTCAATGGTGACAACACCATTGCGGTTAGGTCGCGCGTCTAACACCTGTGCCACTACATAACCGTTATCGGTATACCATTTGCTCAGCTGTTGGATACCTTGGCGAACAGCTGTGGGGCTGATGGGCTGTCCCAGTTGAGATTTGAACAAGTCATTAGCTACCGCTGGGGTGAGAACTTCGTTACCAGAGAGCTGGAGCGATCGCACGACTACGGGTTGCACTTGATAGACTACTTTCAACCCATCTCGGTTACTCGTGCTACTCACACGGGCATCCGTAAATAAACCCGTGTTCAAGATAGCGGCGACATCATTTTGCAGCTGGCTTTGAGTCGTTGAACCGCCGGGACGAGTGCGAATGGTGTTTAAGACAATTTGCTGCAATTCTTGCGTGGCACCCACTACCTGAATATCTGTGGCAATTACTGCTAAATCATTGGTCGATCTGGCAGGTGTCCGGGTTGATTGGGCGATCGCATTGCCATTTGTAGAGTTGGTGGATGTCCCAGATGCTTGAGTGGTAGAGCTAACGGGTGTTCTCGCTGGCTGAACCGAGCTAGGCGTTGTAGGAACCACCACATTATTGGTACTGGTGGACGGGCGCGGGGTTTGGATTGACTGCACCGACTCCTTAGAAGCACTCGCGCTAACAGGCGTTCGGCTTGTTTGGGAAAACTCTGGACTCGCAACAACTTCGGGTGGAGCGATCGCCCCAGCTGACTGTGGTGCCGGGGACTCCTCTACGGGAACTACATAGTTATTAGCTGCCGGTTTCGGGGTTGAAGTCGTGAGGTCTGGACTGGCGATCGCCTGGTTAGTTAACTCCCCAGCCGCCAGGACTGCCAAAGTAGAAATTGCAACAGCTTTATGCAGCATAAGAGTACGCCTCGATAGTTAGTCAGCTTGGTGAAAAATTGCTGTGGTTTTGTTTAACTAGACCGTTGCTACAATAGTCAGGTTCCACAGGCTGTGCCACATCTGCATCTGCCACACTTAGTATCAGTAATCATTAAACTCATTCCCGGACTAAAGTACGGGGTAATGGGTAATGGGTAATGGGTAATGGGTAAGAATTCCCTATTACGTATTGCCAAAGTCAGCGGACACGGTAAATTTAGTATTAAAAAATAAGCAATCCTTATATTATGCAGCTGCTGTGCCTCAGCAATGGTCATGGAGAGGATGTCATTGCCGTCCGAATATGCCAAGAATTGCAGCATCACCCAGCTGCCCCAGAACTGGCAGCTTTGCCGTTAGTGGGTGAAGGACGAGCTTATAGCCAACTGGGTATCCCGATCGTTGGTCCAGTCCAGACAATGCCTTCTGGGGGTTTTATTTACATGGAAGGGCGTCAGCTACTGCGAGATTTGCGGGGTGGCTTACTTCAACTCAGTTGGACTCAATTCAAAGCGGTTCGTCGCTGGAGCAAAAAAGGAGGTGTCATCCTAGCCGTGGGGGATATCGTCCCGCTGTTGTTTGCCTGGTTGAGTGGCGCACCTTATGTATTTGTTGGCACAGCCAAATCTGAGTACTATTTGCGGGATGAGGCGGGATGGTTGCCTAATCGCTCCCGTTGGGAGGGTTGGTCTGGGTCAGTTTATCTGCCTTGGGAGCGCTGGCTGATGGGCAATCGACGTTGTAAGGCAGTTTTCCCAAGAGACAAGTTGACCACACAGACTTTACAGCAGTGGTCTATCACCGCTTTTGACATGGGCAATCCCATGATGGACGGTATTTATCCAGAAAATCCAGCACCGATTTTTTATGAACCCGATGCTGAATTGAAAGAAATGCAGCGATCGCTTGTAATTACCCTCCTGCCGGGTTCTAGAGCACCGGAGGCTTATGGGAATTGGGAGCTAATCGTGCAAGCTGCTGCTGGGTTAGTTAATGCCTTCCCGGAGCGAGCGCTATTGTTTCTCGGTGCGATCGCTGGGGCGTTAAGCCTTGACCCTTTGCGTCAAACCTTGGAAACACAAGGCTGGCGTCAGCAACCGCCTGACTCAACAGTGTCGAATCTCCAGCTCAATGACCCAACGGCTCTCACGTTTACCCAAAAAAAAGCCACCCTGATTTTGACCCAGGATGACTATAACCTCTGCCTACTCAAAGGCGATTGCTGTATTGCGATGGCGGGAACAGCGACAGAACAATTTGTAGGATTGGGAAAACCTGCGATCGCCATTCCTGGAAAAGGCCCACAATTTACCCCTGCCTTTGCAGAAGCTCAAACTCGTCTTTTAGGACCCTCCCTAGTTTTGGTAGACCAGCCAGACCGAGTTGCTGGTGTTGTGCGGCAGTTATTGCATGACCCAGACCGCTTGCAACTGATTGCGGAAAATGGTTCCCGGCGGATGGGTCAGCCGGGAGCTGCGGGTCGCATTGCCAACTGTTTGATGGAGCAGTTGGAGAGTTTTGAAAACCGCACCTAAAGCATCGGTTCAGTAATCATATTTCGGTGGTGCTAGGCAGGAGAGCAGGGGGAGCAGGGGTTTTGCTTATATAGCAATCGCCACATAGGTTAGGACGCAGCGGAAGCGCAAAACTCCTTATCTGTTAGCATTTGACGCCTAACACCTGACACCTAACACCTGGCACCTGCTATACCTCACTGACCAGGGGACAGTCACCTTCTATTTCAATAGCAGCTGGCTCCATACCGAGATGGACATTCCGTCTTCTCCCTCGAAACCGCACATGCACCTTTCCTTGGTCAATCGGTCCCAAAGACAATTCCATAACTTGTTCAACAACACCCGCCGCTTTTAGAAAGAAAATTGCTTCGAGTCGCGCCAGTTCCCGGAAAACCCTTGGTTTATCTTTGTACTTAGGATACAAAGTCTGAAGCACGCAATCTTCAATAGCAATGGGAGTACCGCTGCCTCGAATCAAGCTCTCAAGCCTTTCACGCTCTGCTGAAGCTGGAGAGAACATCTGAGCATCCCTAAGCACAGCTACCTTGGGTGGGTCATTGAGTAAAAGCCGCTTTACTCTCAACTCAGCAATTTCATCTGCCGAATGGACTGGCTTACGTCCTTTGGATGATTGGTCAAAACTACTACCCTCATGCTTGATGTTTTGCGGTTCAAGTGTGAGTGTCCAAATCTGATAATCCTCTCTTGGTATGGCTTCAGCACTCTTGACTTTAACCAGTAGACCGTCATTTTGATAAGCAAATTTCAACGGCGGCGACTTTTCTATGCTGAGGCGAAGCGACTGGAGCGCAGCATTGTCTTCGATACTCTTAGAGGGAATCTGTATTGTCAGCTTACCCTCTGAATTCTGACTGTAGGTTTCAAGTTGAAAGAAGTGATCGTGCAACAAAACCCATTGTCCGGATGAGTAAATCACTGATTTAGAGTCGTTGCTGCTCGCTTCTTGACCAGTATGTGAAGGGTCCAGCTCCCATTGAGCTGTAAAAGGTGTTGGGTGGAGTGGAGGAATTTGGTACACTGACACGGAGTCAGGCATGTTTTTTAACTTTCTCGGCACTAAGTCACTCGCCTTTAGAGCTAAGGGATTTTTGACCACCTCATAGACCGTCTGCGAAAGACAAATACCTCCAGGTTGTGCTTCAGCTTGCAGCCGCGCTGCAATATTGACACCATCTCCCAGGACATCGGTGCCATTAAAAAACACATCTCCCAAATGAATGCCAATCCGGTGGGTAAGGATATCATCCGAAGCGAGGTTAGCAGTAATCTCAGCCAAGCTTGATTGAATTTCTTGGGCACAGGCGACGGCTTTGACGGCACTAGCAAAGTACATTAATAAAGCATCGCCAATTGTTTTGATCACTTTGCCTTCAAAGCGCTGACACAGTTCTTTCATGATTTGAAAGTCCCGGCGGAGCAAATCTAATGTATGCTCTTCGTTTGTTGCCATCAGCATACTAAAGCTGACAACATCTGTGAAAACGATCGCGGCAAGGGTGCGTTGTCCTCTCAGTTCTGGTGTCAGAATTTCTTCTTCTATAGACATATTTCAAGGGTTCGCGAGTCGTTATTGTATTGAGGCACAATAGTCTACGGCGTCCAGCTGTAACTGAAGTACCTATCTCTCTCCAATTTTGACAGCACCCGACTAAGTAGAGCTTAAACCAATCTGCCTAGAAACTTCTTGTAATCTTTGCGTTTAACGTTCTGACAGCTGATTGAGGGATAAGCCTTAATTCGTCATCGATTAATTAACGGGGAATTTGAT
>DATNQP010000400.1:0-8172 GCA_036703965.1 Leptolyngbyaceae cyanobacterium | reverse complement strand
CCCTTAACCCCACTTCCGCCTGATTTACAGGTCTAAAAGCGAACAATTCATGTTTGGTCTCATAGGTCACCTTACCAGTTTGGAACACGCCCAAGCCGTTGCTAAAGAGCTAGGCTACCCAGAATATGCCGACCAAGGGCTAGACTTTTGGTGCAGCGCGCCACCCCAAATCGTTGATACGATCAAGGTCACAAGCATCACTGGTCAGAAAATTGAAGGTCGGTATGTAGAATCTTGCTTTCTTCCAGAGATGCTCGCCAATCGCCGCATCAAGGCGGCAATGCGTAAAATCCTGAACGCCATGGCTCATGCCCAAAAACAGGGCATCAGTATTACTGCCTTGGGGGGCTTTTCCTCGATTATTTTTGAAGAATTCAACTTGCACCAAAGTAAGCAGGTTCGCAATATTAAGCTAGAGTTCGATCGCTTCACCACCGGCAATACCCACACCGCTTACGTACTGTGCCGCCAAGTGGAACAGGCGTCGCAACAGCTAGGAATTGAACTATCGAAAGCAACGGTTGCGGTTTGTGGGGCAACTGGCGATATTGGTAGCGCTGTCTGCCGCTGGCTTGACGCCCGTACTGATGTGGCGGAACTGTTGCTGATTGCTCGCAACCAAGAACGATTACAAGCATTACAAGCAGAAATCGGTCGCGGCAAAATTATGGGGCTGGAAGAGGCACTGCCACAGGCTGATATTGTAGTTTGGGTTGCAAGTATGCCGAAGGGAGTCGAAATCGACTTCTCAGTTTTGAAGCAACCCTGTCTGCTAATTGATGGCGGCTATCCCAAAAACATGGCAACTAAGATTCAGTATCCCGGCGTCTACGTCCTCAATGGTGGCATTGTAGAGCACTCTTTGGATATTGACTGGCGAATTATGCAAATCGTCAATATGGATGTGCCAGGGCGTCAGCTGTTTGCCTGCTTTGCCGAGTCAATGCTCTTGGAATTTGAAAAGTGGCATACCAACTTTTCTTGGGGACGGAATCAGATTACGGTAGAAAAGATGGAGCAAATTGGGCGGGTGTCAGTAAAACACGGTTTTAGACCGCTGTTGAGCTGTTAACTTTTTGTCTCGTGAAGAGTTGCAGGTTAGAAGGTAGCAGGTTAGAAGACTGGTTCAATTCCAACCTTGCAACTTTTTAACCTTTCAACCTTCCAACCTAGCCTCCGGCAACGGCTTCGCCGAACAACTCTTTGACCAATGACCAATAATTATGGCAACTTCTGAACCCAGAACCTTTCTTCTCGACTTTGAAAAGCCGCTTTCTGAGCTGGAGACACGAATTAACCAGATTCGTGAACTTGCCGAGGAAAATAACGTCGATGTGTCTGACCAAATCCGCCAACTGGAGGTACGGGCAGTGCAACTGCGTCACGAGATTTTCAGCGGCTTATCACCAGGACAGCGGCTACAACTGGCGCGTCACCCCAAGCGTCCGAGTACGCTCGATTACATTCAGGCGATTAGTGATGAATGGATTGAGTTACATGGCGATCGCGGCGGTGCTGATGACCCGGCATTAGTCGGCGGCATCGGGCGTCTGGGGGGGCGTCCTGTGGTGATGTTAGGTCATCAAAAAGGTCGGGATACCAAGGACAATATTGCTCGTAACTTTGGGCAGGCTTCCCCTGGTGGCTACCGGAAGGCGATGCGGTTGATGGAACATGCTAATCAGTTTGGGATGCCGATTTTGACGTTTATTGATACACCTGGAGCTTGGGCGGGTGTGGAAGCGGAAGAGTTAGGTCAGGGAGAAGCGATCGCCTACAATCTCCGAGAGATGTTTCGCTTAGATGTCCCTATTATTTGTACGGTCATTGGGGAAGGGGGTTCAGGTGGAGCGTTGGGCATTGGTGTTGGTGACCGCGTATTGATGTTTGAACATGCCGTTTACACCGTAGCGACGCCTGAAGCTTGTGCGGCAATCCTTTGGAGAGACGCTCTTCAAGCACCACAGGCGGCAGCTGCCTTAAAAATTACCGCTTCGGACCTCAAAGATTTGGGAATTCTTGACCAATTGTTACCGGAACCAGTGGGTGGTGCTCATTCTGACCCCTTAGGAGCAGCATCTATCCTGAAGGATGCACTGTTGCAGAACCTGGAAATACTGACTCAGCTAACGAGTCAACAGCGTCGGGAATTGCGTTATCAGAAGTTCCGTAGCATTGGCGTTTTTAGTGAGCTTTCAGCCTGAAGGGGTTGAACGGTATTCGTTAGGGAAAGAGGCTTCCAGAAACAATTCTCCAGTTCTACCCTCTTTTTTCACTAAAAAAGACTAGGTTACTACCATTTCACGAAAAGGCTGATAAATATCACTTCCGCAGCTTCCCCAGCCTGTCATCTGTATCAAATCTTACAGTGAAATGGTATGATTTCTGAGCAGACGCTCAGGAGTGGATGCTGACAATATCAAGATTTTCGCACTTTCCATCCATCGCAAGTGATATACTTTGCTAGGTAACAATTTTTTACATCTTATTCATCTAGGGGTAGTTAGTTAATTTGTCACCCAATTTTAACTGTATAAAAGCCCATCGGTGTTTTTGGGGATTGACGACGAACTAGGAATATTCATCAAGTCTCATCGCCCAAAAAGCCCGAAAAAAGTTTGTTGTGTTCAATCTCGTCTATGTGTTGCCGCCTACTTGCTCAAATGCCAGAGTGGCAGGACTTGGCAAGTTAAGGTGAGTGGCTTCTCAGCAAAAGTTCAGTAATCATACAGGATTTGGTGAGAGCATATAGTTAGAGAGTACTGGAAAATTTCATGACTTCTCAAATTGAACGACGTGCCCTGATTACTGGGGCGAGCAGTGGCATTGGCAAGGCAACAGCTTTGGCGTTTGCCAAGGTGGGAATTGATGTTGCCTTAGTTAGCCGTTCCCAGGACAAGTTAGAAGCGATCGCCACGGCTGCCAAGGAAGCGGGAGTGCAAGCTAAGGCTTATGCCCTAGATCTGGCAAAGGTCGATCAGGTTGAAGCAGGAATTCGTGCGATCGCGGCAGATTTTGCACCCATTGACATTCTGGTCAACAATGCGGGTATGGGTTACACCAACCCCCTGAGTGAGACACCTCTATCTGACTGGCAGCGCGTCATTGACCTCAATCTTACTAGTGCATTTCAGTGCATCCTAGGTATTTTACCAGCAATGCGCCAACAGCAACGGGGAATCATCATCAACGTTGCGTCGATTGCAGGTCAGCAACCCTTTCCCACTTGGGGTGCTTACAACGTTAGCAAAGCGGGTCTCATCGCTCTATCAAAAACTCTGGCACAAGAGGAACGCAGTCATGGTATCCGCGTTGTTACCATCTGTCCTGGTGCTGTCAATACGTCCTTATGGGATACAGATACTGTTCAAGTTGACTTGAATCGGTCAGCCATGTTAACCCCAGAAATTGTCGCGCAATCAATTCTGCACACCGTCATGCTGCCAGAACAAGCAGTTATCGAGTCAGTGACTTTAATGCCCAATGCTGGGACTCTTTAAAGTAGCGGCTAGAGATGTACTCACACTCTTTGTTGTAAAGAAATTCAATCAGATTAATTATGACTATTGCTTCTTCCAACGGTTTAAATGCCCCTGACTCTGCTTCAATTCCCACCAGTACACCTATCATTACTCACGTCGAGACTCGACCCGATCGCAATACCCAGAATGGTCGGGAACCTAACTTGCAGCCGCCTCCGGAAGAACTGAACGACGAAATGATGAGCGCTGTACGGACGCTACTTTTGGGCGTTGGCGAAGACCCAGAACGAGAAGGACTCCTCAAGACTCCTAAGCGGGTAGCAGAGGCGATGCGATTCTTAACCGGTGGCTACAATCAGTCCTTGGAAGAACTGGTCAATGGGGCAATCTTTGATGAAGGTCACAACGAGATGGTTCTCGTTCGGGATATCAATTTCTTTAGCCTCTGTGAACACCACATGCTGCCCTTTATGGGCAGGGCACACGTTGCCTATATCCCTAACCAAAAAGTTGTAGGACTCAGCAAGCTGGCTCGTGTTGTTGAGATGTATGCACGGCGGCTGCAAGTGCAGGAACGCCTGACCCGCCAGATTGCCGAAGCAATTCAAAGCATCTTGGAACCCAGGGGTGTGGCGGTTGTGATGGAAGCTACTCATATGTGTATGGTGATGCGGGGTGTCCAAAAACCTGGCTCTTGGACAGTCACCAGTGCGATGGTCGGTGTTTTTCAAGACGACCAAAAAACTCGTGAGGAATTCCTCAACCTACTGCGCCATCAACCGAATTTCTTGTAAAGGGAAGTTATATCAAATCCCTTTGAATGCACAGAATCAGACGTTGCATGCAACGTCTCTACAGGATTTTGTTCATCATATATAGTGTGACCAATTAACCGGATTTGATATTATCCGCTGTTAAGCAATCATAAATCGTAAGGGCACGGCATGCCGTGCCCCTACAATCCTGAATTAAAACGATAGATTCTTTGGAGTTCCTTAACTGACCGATGCCTTAGATGTGGATACCGCACTCAGTTTTGTTACTACCCCGCCAACGACCAGCACGCTCATCTTCGCCTTCTGCCACTGGCGTTGTAATCGGTTCATCGCCAATGCTGGCATAGCCTTGGTCGTGTAGAGGATTATAAATAACCCCATGTTCACTTACATATTTCCAGCTATCTTTGCGTGTCCAGCTAGCTAGGGGATTGACTTTCAGGCGTCCGTTGCCATCAATTTCAAGCACCGGCATCTCAGCACGAGTCACAGCTTGATCGCGACGACGACCTGTAATCCAGGCGATCGTATTCAGCTCTGCTAGACCCCGCTGTAGGGGTTCAATCTTGGTTACGTGATGGAATTTTTGAATATCCTTATCCCAAAGAGCCTCACCGTATTGAGCCGCAAAGGCTTCACGGGAATCAATATCTGGAACCTTATAAATTTGTAGATCTAGGTTGTAAATCTCTTTTGCCTTGGCAACCAGTTCCAGGGTTTGAGGAAAATGGTACAGCGTGTCGAGAAACATCACCGGCACCCCTTTGGTGGGTTTGAGGTCACGGTAGAGAATATCTGTAATCACTAAGTCATCAACGTTAAAGGCACTGGTTTGTACTAGACCAGTAGGAAAATTCACACTACACCATGCCAAAATTTCTCTGGGATGAGCCTTGTCAAATCGTTGATTCAGTTCATTTAGGTCAAAGCTGATACGTTGAACCGGTGATTGTGTCAGTTGGATCATAATAACTTAGCGTTCTCGTTTGATGTTTCTCGACTTGCACATTGTTCATCTTACCCCAGATAAGACACGTAACCCTACCGGAAAACCGTATTTATTTGCCTGAAAGCTCTACAAGATGGATTAGGTTACTCACTTATGAGTAGGAGTGTAAAGAAATTATAAAAGTTATTGCCTAACAATAAAAGTACATCAAGAAAGTTTTCTACATTAGAGGAAGAAAATCAATGCAATTAATCCTTTACAGTAAGCCCGGTTGCCATCTCTGCGAGGGACTGCAAGAAAAGCTAGAACAGATTCAAGGTTTGAGCTTTGAACTAGAGGTACGAGACATTACCAGTCGCGAAGATTGGTTTCAAGCTTATCAGTATGAGGTGCCAGTGCTGTGTCGAGACAGCGGCGATAGAGAAGAACCACTGCCTCGTCCTTCCCCCCGCAGCACAGTACAGCAGTTGGAGCGAATGTTACAGAAATATTTATCGCTAGATGAGCCAAAATAAGCGCAGAAACCGGGAGGGGGAGAGAAAAGCCCTAGTCCCGGCACCCGATGCCTAGTCCCTTTCTTTGTGAGGAGCTTTTGAAGATGAAGCTACGCGAGTTATTAGAAAAGATTCCTAACATTGTGCAAATGCCCAATCATCCAGCGCTTGAGGCTGAGGTGAAGGGGATTTGTACAAATTCCCATGCCTGCAAGCCAGGAGATTTATTTATTGGGATGCCGGGAACGCGTGTAGATGGTGGAGAGTTTTGGGAAAGTGCGATCGCATCTGGTGCAGTTGCTGCCCTTATTTCTACCAATGCCGCCGCAAAACACCCCACACTTGCCAACGCAGAGCAAGCGGAAAGTCCCTGCATAATTTCAGCTTCAGATATGACCAAAGCCTGTGCAGAGGCAGCGACAGCCTTCTACGGCTATCCAGCACAGCAGTTGAAGCTGATTGGTGTCACCGGCACCAACGGTAAAACCACAACCACACATCTCATTGAATTTCTTCTAGCTCACGCCCAGTTACCCACAGCACTTTTCGGTACACTTTATACCCGTTGGCCTGGTTTTGAGCAAATAGCAGTTCATACCACACCCTTTGCCGTGGAACTGCAAAAACAGCTAAATTTAGCCGTGGCAGCAGGGTGTCAGATTGGTGTGATGGAAGTGAGTTCCCACGCACTGGCACAAGGTCGGGTGATGGGTTGTCCATTTGAGGTGGCAGTATTTACGAATCTCACCCAAGACCATTTAGACTTCCATCGCGACATGGATGATTACTTCGCGGCGAAAGCGCTTCTGTTTAGTTCCGATTATCTCCAAGGGCGGGCGGTCATTAACGCCGATGACTCCTATGGACAGCAATTAATTGGACAACTGCATCCAGAGCAAGTCTGGAGCTACAGTGTCAAAAATGAATCGGTTGACTTGTGGACAAGCGACCTAACCTACGAGCCAAGTGGGGTCAGTGGCATGCTGCATACTCCTGCGGGTGAGGCTCCCTTCCGTTTGCCGTTGGTAGGTCAGTACAATTTGTCTAACATGCTGGCAGCTGTCGGAGCGGTTTTACACCTGGATCTAAATTTAGAGTCTGTAGTGGAAGCATTACCTCAATTTTTGGGTGTCCCCGGACGAATGGAACGGGTGCAAATCCAACCTGAACAAGACGTGAGTGTGATTGTAGATTATGCTCACACGCCGGATAGTTTAGAGAATTTGCTCAAGGCCTCGCGACCCTTTATCCAGGGCAAGATGATTTGTGTGTTTGGTTGCGGAGGCGATCGAGATCGCACGAAGCGCCCCAAAATGGGTAAAATTGCCGCCAAACTGGCTGATGTCGCCGTGGTAACTTCCGATAACCCCCGCACAGAAGACCCAGAACGCATTTTACAAGACGTTTTAGAAGGCATCCCGCCCTCAGTAGAACCGATTGTAATATGCGATCGCGCCAATGCTATTCGTACCGCCATCTTGCAAGCTCAACCAGGAGACGGCATTTTGATTGCTGGTAAAGGTCACGAAGACTATCAAATTCTCGGTACTGAGAAAATCCACTTCGACGACCGAGAACAAGCGCGAGATGCTCTCTTGAGAAGGTTAAACGTTGCAGGTTAAAAGAAGGGGATTGGCAACTGGGGACTAGGGACTGGGTAAGCATGTTCTACATAGTCCATGTATTCGTAAACCTCTTCACCGTCCTCAGTTCCAAAAAACCTCTACAAGCCAGTCGATGGTACTCTTAACAATTTTCTAACTTTCCACACTTGATGAACCTGACACCCCCTCTGGACTTCTCCCTCTACCAGCTTGCTCTCGACACGCTTACATCTCCTCAGTCTCTTTCAGTCAGTCCTACCACACTCAAATCACTGGTGGGGGCAATGATTGATGTCCTGATTGAGGAACAAATCCCCGTGACACTTTGGGTCAAGCTCCCACCAATAGAGGGATGGCTGGCAGAACTAAAAAGGTATCAGCAGCAGGTTGATATTCCCAAGACGATTTATCTGTGCAGCAGTGTTGGGGATGACTTAGAAGAAGTAACGGATGTCCTTGGTCAGGCTGCTGACGCTAACGCGAATTCTCAAATGCTCTCCGTTCAGCTGACAGCTAGGAGCCAGCTTGAACAAGAATACTTTCTTATCCTCCTCTCTGACCAGTTTAGTAGTCTAATCGTGGCTTACCAGCCTGGGGCAACAGCGACGGCAGGCGAAGGGCAAAGTCAGCCATTGCAAGCGGTTTGTCGCTTTGAGCGACAGGTAATTCAGCGAGTCTTGGAGGGGATAAGAGGGGTAATTGCTGTAGCTGATACCACCCCTAATCAGTTACTCAGCAATTGGGAAACTCTCTCTTCCCAGCTTTCAACATCTGACGAGAAAGCTCTACTTACCCAGCTGTTGGTGAAGCAAGTACAGCGCACTGAGGAAATGCTTCACTCACACAACCCAAGCAATTCGCTTGTAG
>DATNQP010000399.1:0-3846 GCA_036703965.1 Leptolyngbyaceae cyanobacterium | reverse complement strand
AAAATATTAAGCAAAGCGCAGCGATTGAGTTTGCCCGTGGCGCTGTTGCAGCTGGTACATGTGATCGAACAATTTCCAGCAATACTGCTCTGGTAGTCCACAAGTGATAGCGCCCCGCAGCACAACATTAAAATACCAGTCGTTGGGGGCGAGTTCTTCTGCCAGTTTATTGACCACCACGTAGGTACGGACGCCAGTATACAAACGCCCACCACTATGGACATCTACCACTTCATGGCGGTAAATGCTTTTCTGAACTCCTTCGCGTTCGTCAAGGGCATCACTCAATCTCCACGGTAATTGATACAGTACCCCTTCTACTGAGGTTTTTGGCTCTTTGACGATATCGAGTACGCCACAGTTACGGAGAGTGGAGTGGCAATTAAATCCTAGCCGGTAGCCTTTAAGTGTTGCCGAGCCGATAATGTAGGAGTGCGTTTTCTCGCCGAGCGATCGCTTCAAATCCACCGGACACATACAAGAGCCATAAGCAAAGTAGTAAAACATTGGCTCTGTCTGAGGCAGCGGTTGCCCATTAGCAGCGGATGAGGAATGTTGTGAAACCTGTGCTGGTGAATCTTGAAGATGGCGAGAGTAAACGCTCATGAATTGCCGTAGATTCTAACTCTTGCTTTGACTAAGCATTTTAGCAACAACACGCTCTCAATGCAACCTAACCCGATAGGAAAACCGTAGTTTAAGACGAAGGGCTTGTGAGCAATTACCACTGGTTCCTGGTCACTACTCACTGGTAACTGTTTAATCTAAGGTAAGCTGATCACTAGGCTTTTTCGAGAAATAGCGTGCGATCGCCTACGGCTTTACTCGAAGCTGATTGCATACTAATCATTTATCATTCGGCATTATGAGGCTTTTTCCACGACTAGCAGCATTGCTCTTAGCAATCATTGTTCTTTTCTTCCCCCTGTCGGCACAAGCCGCTAGCTCTTCTACTATTGGACGCTCTGTTGCTGACTCTGAACTCAGCGGCAAGGATTTCTCCGGTCAAACTTTAGTTGGGGCAGAGTTTTCTAATGCCAATCTGGAGCAAACTAACTTTAGCAATGCGGACTTACGAGGTGCCGTTTTTAGCGGTTCTGTGATGCATGAGACTTCTCTGCATGGAGCAGATTTTACGGGTGGAATAGCATATTTAGTTGACTTCAAGGGTGCTGATTTAAAGGATGCCGTTTTGGTAGAAGCGATTATGCTACGTTCTCGCTTTGATGAAGCTGACATCACAGGTGCGGACTTCACGGATGCGGTTTTAGATGGTGTCCAAGCTTATAAACTTTGTGCGCGAGCGACTGGTGTCAATCCCAAAACGGGCGTTGATACTCGTGAGTCGTTAGGGTGTCGCTAAAGACGAAAAGTTGACCCCTGTATAGCACTTCTCGATTGCATGCAATATACAGTGATTAGGAATTTTTTGGGTAATTGGTCATTTGTTATTGGTAATCAATGATACAGGGATTACGTAAAATTCTCTTCCCAGTCCCCAGTCCCCAGTCCCCAGTCCCCAGTCCCCAGTCCCAGTCCCGCTGATTTTCAGGCAAAATGAACCTGTAAAACCATATCGTTAAAATCTCTGTCGCCGCCGCCGAATACATCCTCAAAACCAAAGCTGTTATCCCCCAGCAGACGAACGTGGTCAACCCCATCCAGATTAGCCCCTAAGTAAGCAAAGTAAGCCAATGGACCTTGCCCTTGCACATTATTTGGGTTCTGGGTCAGAAATTCATTGAGGGTTCCATCGGCGATGATGTACGGAGCTAAGAGAGTTCCCCCGTTCAGCTGCACTGCTGAATTCACCGTGTCCCGGTTGATTTCTACTACACGCCGTTGGAGAGCGGCTTGTGCATAACCCGCCTCACCAGGGGCAAGACCGTTGACTCGACCTTGCTCATCATCGACTGTATATAGACCGACGAAATTGTCAAAAGCCGCCTCGCTGTTTACTACAAACTGTGCTGACACCGAGTTCGCTTGAGCTGTTAAATCGATGAGTTCCCGTTCGCGATCGCCTTGCAACCTTGTCCCTAGTGGGGGAGGATTGTTGCTTAGCTCGACTTTCACTGCCAAGTCGTTGAAGTCCTGATCGCCCCCACCCAGTCGATCCTCCCAAGCCAGGCTAAACTGACTAGCACCAAGGTCTGAAACCTGCAAATGGTTGAAATTATCGGCATTGGCCCAGAGCGTGGCAAAGAACACATTCGGGGGTGTCCCTCCTGCTGCCAAGTTAGCCAGTACGGTATCAGTGGTGCTGTCTTGAACCAGGTAAAAGCCTAAGCGATCGCCTATGTCAAAACTTAATTGACGAGTGAAGCTTTGACTGTCAAACTCCCCGGCTGAGAGGGCAGAGAAAATCACTTTGGCTCCGCTTATAGCTGCTTGCAGATAGCCATTCTGACCCGGTGCAATTGAGTTGTTAGTCACTGGGTCGATAATTGTGCCTTGGTCATCATTGACTAAAAACACGCCGATTTCATTGACAAAATTAGTCTGATGTGAAGTTAATGTGAACTGAAGTTGAGCTGTTCCAGAGCTACCTTCGATGAAGAAAACATTATTTGAGGTCTTGTTCAGAGTCAGTAGTTGATTCGGATTACCTTGACCTGGATTGCCTTGACCTGGGTCGCCTTGACCTGGATTGCCTTGACCTGGGTCGCCTTGACCTGGATTACCTTGCCCTGGGTCGCCTTGCCCTGGGTCACCTTGACCTGGGTCACCTTGACCTGGGTCACCTTGACCTGAGTTGACTGTCACACTCAGATTAGCGACCGTTGAGGCTGCATTGCTGTTAGATATCTCTGTTGCCGTGGCGGTAACATTCAGAGTGAAGTCGTCATCGGTAGATGGTGTAAGGGTGAGACCAGCGAGTTGCGCTAAACTCAGTTGCCAAATTCCACCGCCCAGGTTCGTGCCTGCATTAAGGAGAGAGTTGCTGGGGACGCCTGCAATCTGGAGAGAAAAGTTTTCTGAGCCGTCCGTATCAACTAGCGAAGTGTTGATGTTCAGGGGAATGGCAGTGTTTTGATCGCCTGATGCTGGAGTAACGGTGAGGAGGGGCGCGTCGGCTACAGCATTCACTGCGATCGCTGCCGTATCATTAAGGCGGCTAAAGGCTGTTAACAAGCCAGTGCTACCCGCCACTGAAATGTCTACTGTAGCGCCGTTGGTGCCGCTCGTCTGATCCCAAGCCTGGTAGGTGATAGTAGCTGAGCCACTATAGTTAAGATTGGGACTATAGCGGATTTTGGCAGTATCTGCAAGTAATCTTGCCGCCGCTGTTGATGGTGTGCCAAATCCCACCCAATTCTGACCATTATCCGTTGAATACTCCCAAGTGCCGTTGGTATTGTCTATCCCCGTAACGGCAATCCCTGTCAGCGCCCCGCTATCGACATCGACAATTGAAGCGCTAATCGCAGAAACCAACTCCCCTTCGTTAGCTGTGGGATCTTCGGAAATTGCTGTCAGATTCGGTGATGCGGGCGTGAGTACAGGGGCGTTGTTGCTTGTGAAGGCGAAGTCAAAAGTTGCAAGATTGGTAGCCGTGGCTGCGTTGAAATTGTTGTCGCTGATCAGGATTAACGATTGCTTCCCATTGGGGAGACTGGCACCAAAGGTTAAACCTTCAACATTGCCTAGTGTGCTGAACTCCCCGAGCAGGGTTTTTGTGACTGGTACGGCATCGGCAGGGACGGCATTACTGGCGCTAATATCAGTGGCTCCCACCAAAGACACTTCGTACAGCCTAGTAGTGAAGGGTCCGTTTGCACTAGCCGCACTGCGTTCTAAGGCAATCAGGGTATTACTATTAACCGCCAATAAATCAGTCAGTCC
>DATNQP010000398.1:0-10924 GCA_036703965.1 Leptolyngbyaceae cyanobacterium | reverse complement strand
TATAGAACCCATTTGAGATCTATTCCTGAAACGAAAAGCCTTGCAGCTAGCTGGTTTTATCCCTGTTCTTGCAAAAAACAGTCTTGTTAAGCAGGCTCTATCATTGATCGCAAAATAACGGCTTACTTCAAAGCCAAGCACCCCAGCAAAAGATGTCAAATGGGTTCTATAGATGGGGTTACTTCTGGTCGCAGTTGTCTACCCAGCTTGCGTTCAACTCATCTACTTTCATCTAGCGCTGAATTGAGCCTCACCATCTCCTCACCAGCCACGTAGGTAAAACCATGCCTTTCGTACCAAGACTTTAGTTTGTCTAAGCCTAGCGGACTTGAAGCGTCTAGTTCCAGTCTGAGGGGCAAGTCATTAAACTTAGAACAAATCATCTCCAAAATCAGCGAACCATATCCTTTCCCCCGCTCCTCTGGCATCACTGTAATGATGTGGAGGAAGTAGGCATCCTCTGTGGCAGAGACAGAGGCAACGCCAACTAAAGTCTCTCCATCCGAAAATTCATAGCGCATTTCTCCAGAAGCTCCGTAAATCCTTTTAAAGGCTTCAATGGATAATCTCATCGTTCTTGCTGTCCAGAACTATATGTAGTCAATGGTGAGCAACAGCAATCACCCAAACCTGCACTTAGAAAGCTAGTCGTTGATTGTTCAAGCAGCGGATGTCAGAAAATTCTGATACACCGTCTCAATACTCCGTAATTCAGAAGAGACATCAGCCTCCAGTTTCTTGAGACGCTCTAATTCTGCACCCTGATTAATTTCATAGGATTGCTTTTGCTTGAGCAAATTATCTAACTCAGCCATCCTTGCCTCAATATCAGCATCAATCCGCTTGGTCACTTCCCGTTCATAAGCATCAAAGCACTCTTTTACAGCGTCATGAACAGGTAACCATTGCTCATTTGCTACCTGAGGCAAATATTTCACCAATTCCTTTTTCGCCGTCTTCACCAATTCTTGTCGGGCTTGATCGGCTTGTGCAAAACCAATACCCATCCCAATCAGAGCTAGCCCAATAGGTCCTAAGAAAATACCTGTTACTGCCGTAATAATGCTACCAACACCAATCACAGCCACATAGTTGAATAAGATGTTTTTCCAATCGAAACCTGCCCCAGCCATTGCTACGCCAGCGATGTTACCCTTCGCTAGTGAAAACAAACCCATTGCCCACTTCGTCCAGCCGGGTGAGTTATCCTCTTCAGCGGTAGGATTTGTATTAATATTTACCGTTTGTCCGGTCAACTTCTCAGTAATTCGATTAGTCACCTGATTGTAGGAAGCACCATAGTTTGCTGCACTTCTGGATAGTGAAAGGAAGGCGGCATTCATCTCTTGTTCTGCGGTTAGAGTCCAAGCCGCAAATTTATCAGTAATATACTGCTCAAATGCTTTTTGGAGTGAAGCATTGAAGGCGTCACGTTTTCCCTTATTCAGGAAGTCAAGCATTCTTAGCTCAGGCTGATAGCGGAGGAAATCTGTCTCAAAGGTGTTTCCTAAGTTCAGAACATAGGAGCGGAAAGAATCTGCGATCGCTCTCGCCTGAGTGTCTCTAGTGGAGCGAATTTCTTCTTGAAATTGGTCACGAATATTCGTCAGTTTGTTGAATTCCGGTTCAACGGAATTAATTTTTTCTTTCAATTGCTTGACATCTTGCTCAAGTAAAGGTAAGCGGCGCTCAACGGCTTCCCTTGTATGAGTGTAGGTTTGGCGTGCTAGGGTTCTCGCTTGCCGCAATTCTGCGATCGCTCGTTCCTGGGTCAAAAATGTATTAAGTGCGCCCATGAACTCCGGAAATCCAGTTCCCTCAAGGGAAGCGGAAGAGTCCTTCATCCGCTTCCTCAGCGCCTTAATTGCCGAAATCTCAAAAACTCGCTCATCATAAATATCATGTCCATCCACCTGACAATATTCAGCCAAGTTGGCTTTGAAAACTCGCCGCAATTTCCCTTCTGCTTCTTGCAGTTCTTCTAAATCATCAGGGTCAATTAGTCCCTCACGAACCTGATCCCAAGCGTTGATTAGAAAGAAAACAGATAACCCTCGACCTTTGATGTAATTTTCCAGATAACGGCGTTCCCCAAGGGTACAAGGCTGGGATGCCCTTAGCACAAAGAGGATTGCATGGCAATTATTGATATAGCCTAAAGAAAGTTCATTCCGTGCTTCTGTATCATTGAGTCCTGGACTATCAACAATTTCAATTCCCTTTTCCAACAACGGTAAAGGGTACTCGACTACTGCATAGTCAACCCCAGGAAAAGCTTGCTTTTTGTCTTGTTCGAGTTGCTTTGCCTCAGCAGGGTCAATCGTATATTTATGCTTAAACTCTTGAAACCCAAGCTCTTCAGGATTTCTCCCATCATTAAAATAAACAGTAACTTTCTTTTGAGAGCCATAGCGTAAAACCGTTAACAATGCTGTACAAGGATTTACATCACTGGGTAATAAATTCTCTCCAATTAGGGCATTCAGGAAGGTACTTTTCCCCCGTTTCATATCCCCTAAAACGAGCAGCCGAAACACACCGCTACGGAGGCTTTTACTAGCTATATTGATATCTTCTATCTCTGTCTCTAAACCCAGCCCACCGGAGGTATTCTTTCCTTCAGCTTCTGATGTACTGAGAGTTTCGGCGATTCTGCCAAGAGAACTAGCGACCTCATAGCGTACCCTGGTGACTCGATCCAAATCGTTGATAAAACTATCAGTTTCAACTTTGTAGCTCATGTTCCTTCCTTAATAACTTAGTAGCTTTAGACAAGATAGAGCGAGGCATCTGGATGAGTCTGCCGTCTAGGAACTTCTTTAGATAGAAGCAAGCAGGGATAAGATAATCTCTCCTTATTCCCCCAATCCAGTTCAGAACATCTAGTGTTAACTTCGGTTGCGATCGCTCTCGAAAAAGAGTTTGTAAATAACCCAGGCAACTGCCCCAACCAGAATCACAGCTGCCAGCGATGTCGCTATCCTGATGCTGACCACAACAGCAACGACAATAGCTAAAAACTTTCCAATCTTCACAAGTTTTCCATAGCGATGTTTCAGCGAACTTTCAGGCTTTTGATGCTTTCTGGTTCGAGACGGCGGCGGCTGATTGATTTGGGCCTCTAGTTCCCGGAGTCGAATTGCATGCTCTCGCGCCTGAAGCTCTCGTTCCCGGCGCTGAAGCTCTTTGTCTTTATCATCTTGAGAGTTCATCGGTGTTCACCCTGTCTAGGAGTATGAACTTGTGGAATTTCCGAAGCACCAATGTAAGAGAGTTCTTGCAAAAATTGATTTTTGCAAGGTAGTTTTAGGACTTATCACCCTTTTCTTGACTATTTATGCAAGAATTCTAATTTCTATGACTTAGGAGGGCGCTTTTTGTTCTTGGTTGGCATTCGGGTGTTGTGCTCAGGTAGCTTATTTGTTGCGAGTCGCTATTCTAGATAAATTCCACAACACCATAACCTTAGAGCCTCCCTACTGACTAGCTCAAAGTTATGAAAATTTAATATAGACAAGGTAGCCCTAATGCGATCGCCTTGACAGCCAACATAGCAGGATGAGCAATTCAGCTGCTGTGATGGCCAAAAATGAGGGACAAGTGCCAGATTGATGGGTCAGTTTTGCCTTTAGTCCGTAGGACGATGAAACCCCATTATTCGTTAATTCGCGTCTTCTATATGCGTACTTTTGGCATCAATTAAGGTCTCTTTTGCTTGGTCTATCTCCGATTTTCGGGAAGACGAGCGCTTGCCTAAAACCGTCTTTAGACTCGTCTTGGAAGTTTCTCCTTCAATGCGAATCTGAATTTTCGGACCTGAACTAGCTAGACGAATGATCATCCCATCTACAACGGACATTTGGGTAATACGCTTCCCATCCATATAGGTTCCATTGGCACCTAAACTGACAATTTCCCAATCAGAACCATTGCGCCGTAGTTCTACATGGTGACGAGAAACTACAGCACTGTAGAGAATGACCTCATTGTCTGTTGACCGCCCAATCCGAATTACTGATTCGGGTTCAAAGGTCCAACTTTGAACAGGTACAGACTGGAGAGGATGCAGCAGGGTCAGAGTAATCACCGGTATTACATCTTTCAAAGACTTTCGCCTCGCGGCCTCTTGACTCTTGACACTTCTCCCACCAACTGGCGGGAAAGTCTCGTTTTTTCTTCACTGACGCTGTTGCCAGTGTCAGTAAGAGCGAATCCAAGCTGAAAGGGTGTGAATTCACTCCACTCTCTTGATACTAGCTAAACTGAACCCAGCCTTTAAATTTCGGCAGACTTATAGGAGTACATATCCCAGGGAACATGCTTTTCAACTCCGCTGATCAGACCAAAATCAAGAAGTGTTAGCGTTGCAGTGGTCATGATTGAATTATCCAATATGTCAGCGCCTGCTGCCAGATAGATATTCAGTTATTGATAGCCCACCGCTAGTTGCCAACTTTGCCGGGGTGGCACTTACCCGGCGTGTCACGGTAATTGCTCATCCGACCAGCAAGAACTGGCAACTCATGGGAGTGCAAATGATAGTTGGGTGCTCAACTCAAGGCTATCACTTAAAAAGCCGGTCGGCAATTTGCTCTTACCCCTCACCCACAATCATTTGGCAAGCTTTCACACAGCAAGCTGCTTTTCCACCCTTAGCAGGAGTTTCAAGAACTCTGGAACAAAAATGTCACCTGGTCACCTTTGCCTAAGCTAATGCGATCGCCGGGTCGCAATCGATGGCGATTACCACCCGGTAGGGGAGTGTGGTTGATGTAAGTGCCATTGGAACTCCCGACATCTTCAATGTAGTAGGCATCTCCCTCGACTCGGATATCAGCATGGATGCGGGAAACGATCTCTGAGTTGGGAAAACCAGAAACATCAATGTCAGGAGGAATCTGGTCATTGGGTTTACCTATATGAATCACCGAAAGATTAGAAGGTAACTCAATTTGCCTATTGGTTTGCAGGTGCAGCAGTTGAGCCGACTGTACCTGCAACTGAGTTTTGGCAATGCCACGGGGAGCTGCTGGTGCCGGGGGTGGGGGTGGGATCGTAGCTTCTTGTGATGCTGCTGGTAACCCAGGGTCAGGAGGTGGTGGAACTGTCGGTGGATCAGGCGGTTGACTGACGACAGTAGCTGGAAGTGGGGAGATCGGCTCAGGAGCCGGTGGAATCGTCTGATCCGGTTCTGGGTCGGGCAGTTGAGAGCTAGTCATCGGTTGAATTTCAACAAGCGGGTCAGGGGGTACCAAGTCAGGCAAATCGGGGAATGGGCTGGGAGCAGATGTCCTCCCTTTCCCCATCGAGGTATTCACATTCAAATTAAAGCCGCACTGACCGCAGAAGCTAGCGTCCGTTTGAACAGTTGCGCCACAGTTCGGACAACTGGTAGTTGCAGGTAAAGGGGTATAGCAAGCTTCACATTGATTAGCTCCTTCTGGATTTTGGTGATTGCAGTTAGGGCAGACAATCATAAAACCTCCTTGCCGCCAGTATTCATCCTCCCTATGAAAGCACAGCAGACGGTCAGATTTGCATAAATTGTTAAGGATATGAGTTCTTAATTTTTCAGGTCTTGACCTGCTGACTCATCCAAGAGCCACCAAAGTTCTCCTTGAGGCTGAATTAACCGGGCTGGGTAAGTGAGGGCGTCGGCATCAGGAGCAAAGATCTGAGCCAGCGCTGGTCGTTTACTGGCACCAGCAACAAGGAAAATAACGCAGTGAGCATGGTTGATTAGTGGCGCGGTAAAGGTGATGCGGGGCTGACCATCTTTGTTGCCAACAGTAACGAGCTGGTCTTGCACTTGTAGAGCCTCTGTATGAGGAAAGAGTGAGACGGTATGAGCGTCGTCGCCGATCCCCAACAAGATTACATCCAACTTGGGAAACTCCCCCTCAGGTGTGCCGAAGAAGTCACGCAACTCGACTTCATGCTTCTGGGCATCAGCCGCTGGCGTCGCGCCATCCGTAGGCATGGGGTGAATGTTGGCACTTGGGATATCGACCTTGTCTAACCAAGCGCTACGTGCCATCGCTTGGTTACTATCTGGGTGGTCGGGTGGTACGTAGCGTTCATCGCCCCAAAATACATGGATTTTCTCCCAAGGGAGGTCTTGGCTAGCAATCGCTTCATACAACGGCTTGGGGGTACCACCCCCGGCAAGGGCGATCGTACACCGCCCCTGTTCCTGGATTGCCCCTTGCATTTTGGCGAGGACAACTTCGAGCGATCGCGCCAAAAGCGCTGTCTTGTCTGGTAAAACTTCAACAATTTTGTTCATATACTTTTATACCCTTCAGGCTAGGGATTAAATTACCTGACCTACCGGCGCATCCTACTAACAACTACTGACCATGACCAATTAGTTTACAAATTGTTATTTTTATTGGCTTGAGGCTAAATATATATGAAGTCACAGTTCGCTCTAACACAATCCCTACCTTTTGTGCGGTTTAAGGAGTCTTCCGGTAACTGTTACTGTTCAATACCCAGGGGGTGCATCCACCGGTTTAGGCTCTCTGATCCAATGAGTTAATATGGGCAAGTCCCTGTTGGTTGAGCCATAATTTTCCCCTGTTTAGCACATACTCCCTTCCCCGAAACGGGTATCACATTTAGGGGGATCGCCAAGTAAAGTTAGAAGTGGTTCATCACATTCCTCATCGGCATAACCCATGAAAAGTAGTGCTGTTTTTTCTCCATTGACGGCTCTGACTCTCAAGATAGTCGGAGTGATAATGATTTTGTCTTCTCTGCTGGATTTCATTATTCTGGCAATTCCAACACCGGGAGTTAACCCACTCACGCCTGAGTGGCAGGTGGGCTTTACAACTCAATTGGTTGACCGAGGCATCATCCCTCTGGTAGGTATCGCGCTTCTGGTAGCCGGGTATTGGGTCAGCAACAGTAGCGGAATCTCATCGGCAGAGCCAAAGTCGTCCTTCCTAGACTTAAGATTTTGGGCATTTATACTATCCAGTTTGTTGGGGTTAGTCTTTCTGCTGCTAGTGCCAGTGCTCTTCATCAACGTCGGCAAGCAAAGCGCAGATGCGATCAAGCAGATTGAGCAAAAAGCTAATGCAGCCGAAGTTCAGCTGGATACTCAAACTAAGCAAGTCAATGCCCTTGTCAAAGACCCTCAGAAGCTTTCAGAGCTAGATAGAGCGATTGGAAGCGGTCAAGTTCAAGGAGAGCAGCTAGCTCGGCTACAGGCTCTCAAGCAACAATTGCAGACGTTCAAGCAAGATCCTAAAGCCCTTAATCAACAAGTTGAGGAGGCTCAAACCAAACTTCGTAGTGAAAGGCTAAAAGCAGAGAACCAGGCAAAAACCGGGGCTTTGAAGTTGAGTCTAAGAACGGGTCTGAGTAGTTTACTTTTAGCAATTGGTTATATTGCCATTGGCTGGACTGGATTGAGAAGCTTGGGGGGTTCACCAGCAAGCAGTCGCAAAGCTTAGACGTGGTTAGTCGTTGTTAGGAGTCGCCCAATGCGCAATTCGTACTAGAGAATTCTTCCTTCTCTGTTCCCCCTGCGCCACCGGTAGCGGCGGCTCTAATAGTGTTTTTTGGGAAGCATCTTCAACCTAACTAAATTTTTTTATGATCAGCTTGACATGTTCTCGATCTATATCCTGACCTACAACGAAGAGCTGGATATTGCGGCTTGTATTGAGTCGGCGCAGCTCTCGGACGACATCATCGTAGTAGATTCCTACAGTAGCGATCGCACCGTAGAAATTGCGAAGCAGTATCCTGTTAGAGTTTTACAGCACGCCTTTGAAAGTCACGGACGGCAGCGCACTTGGATGCTAAAGGAAGTCCCCACCAAGCATGAGTGGGTCTACATCCTCGAAGCTGATGAACGAATGACTCCTGAGTTGTTTGCTGAATGCATTGAAGGCATGAAGACCTCCCAGTACGTAGGATATTACGTCGCTGAGCGGGTGATGTTCATGAATCAGTGGATTCGTCGCTGCACCCAGTACCCCCGTTACCAGCTACGCCTATTCCACAAAGATAAAGTCTGGTTTTCCGATTATGGTCATACAGAACGGGAAGTCTGTGAGGGTCCCACTGGCTTCCTGAAGGAAACTTATCCTCACTACACTAGTGGCAAGGGCTTTGCCCGCTGGATTGAAAAGCACAACCGTTACTCTACTGACGAAGCTTTAGAAACCTTGCGCCAGTTGGAACAAGGCACAGTGAATTGGCGAGACTTATTTTGGGGACAATCGGAGGTGGAAAGACGCCGTGCCCTCAAAGATCTATCGCTGCGCTTACCTTTACGACCCCTGGTGCGCTTTATATATATGTACGTCTTACTGGGCGGCTTCCTGGATGGACAAGCTGGATTTACCTGGTGTACCCTACAGGCATTTTATGAATATCTCATCTTGCTCAAGGTTTGGGAACTAAAGCATCAGCCGTTGCCCTCAATCGATGCTGTTGGTTCCTCAACGCTTCCAGAAAATACAAACGTTGAGCCAGCATCCGTGAGTTCGCCGTTACCCTAAACCTAGCGCTTTCTAAACGCCGGTCAAACAAGGAGCCAAGAGTCAGAAGTCAGGAGCCAGAATAAAAGCCTTGTGCTAATCAATACAGGAGTTCCACCCGCATCTTTCTTCGCTTTTGACTGGGAGACTCCTGACTTTTTAATTAACCTATCTTTAACTTCATCTATCTCCTGAGTTGTGTCTTCCCAACGCTTTAGCCCCTCTCTGTTAAAATAAAATGTAAATTGTGATACTAGTTATTTTTGAAGATACTCATGCTCGCTTTGGGTGTCTGGCTTGCCGCACCGATAATCATTATCATGCATTCACAATCTACAAAGAGAACTAAAAGTAAAAGTAAAAGTAGAGGAAGCAGCATTTCAACCGAGATATCACTACTTGCAACAATTCTTTACAAGTCTTACAAATAAGAATATAACCCTCTACCAAGAACAGGGCTTCACTGGAGCCGCTCTGGGGGTTGGGCAGGAATTCACGTCTAATCATCAACCGTGGGTTTGCTTGCCGCCATCACTGTTTGTCTGGTTCAAGGTTTCCAACAAGCAAATCTTGTGCAACTTCCTACCAGTGATTGAGGTTATTAAGACAGAATTTTTAAGAGCCATTGTAAGGAGATTCGGTGCTCTGTGATCCAACGCATCAAGCAGGACTTAAAGAATGACCTGATTGCAGGTCTTCTAGTAGTGATTCCTCTCGCTACCACAATCTGGCTAACGATTACGATCGCTAGCTGGGTAATTAATTTTCTGACCCGCATTCCCAAGCAAATCAACCCCTACGACAACCTCCATCCCATCCTGGTCAATTTGCTGAATTTGTTAGTGGGACTCACCGTGCCACTATTGTGTATTCTGCTGATTGGCTTAATGGCTCGCAATATTGCAGGGCGGTGGTTGCTAGATTTTGGGGAGCGAATTTTACAGGCAATTCCGTTAGCGGGTGCAGTCTATAAAACCTTAAAACAGCTGTTGGAAACGCTTTTAAAGGATTCTAACGGTAAGTTTCGTCGTGTAATTTTGGTAGAGTATCCCCGCCCAGGGATATGGGCGATCGCCTTTGTCACCGGCACGATGAGTAGCGAGATTCAATCCAACATGAGTCGCCCAATGCTGAGCATTTTCATTCCCACGACGCCCAATCCCACAACTGGCTGGTATGCAATTGTTCCGGAAGACGACGTCGTAAATCTCTCAATGTCTATAGAAGACGCCTTCAAGCTAGTGATTTCCGGGGGCATTGTAGGTCCAACTTCTTCTGCCCTTGCCATGCCTCTTCAGACGCCATATGCCAAGAAAAAACTGGAGCCACCTCTGCCTGAGATGAGACGGCAGGTTTTACCGACCGAAGAAAGCTGATAGAGGACGTCGTAACTCCAGATTCGGCAAGTTTTTCGCTCAGCCCAAGTGCTTTACAGCTGATTCCTGACCTCTGATAAGTCAGAAGCAATGTCGTGTAAATCAAGAACTCGTTGGGGCAATAGTAGAGAATTGCTAAGATAGTTTAAGTTGTTCTAAGTTCTGAACCCTAATCTGTCTCTCTAAATCTTTAATCTCTATACTTTCTTTCATCCCTAGCCGAACCCATGCAACCTCGTAGAATTTCCCGTGAACTGGCTCTTTTGAGCCTCTCTCAGATGCCTAACGTACCAGAACGTTTGGAGACGCAACAGTTGACGAATCTGGTACTAGCGGCAGTCCGCACCCTTACAGGAGAAATCCAAGAGGCTTTAGAGACGGCTGCCGCAGAACTTAAACGGGGAAGCGATCGCCTTCTCAATAGTGAAACTCGCGCCATCGACGTAAGTAGTGCTAGAGCGATGGTGACCGATGCTATTGAGTTAACCGAGAAAGCCATCAACCGCTTGGGAACTGCTGTAGAAATCCCTGAAGTTATCCAACTGGCTAATCAGCAGGAAGTTCGTGCCTATGCCCTAGAACTGCTTAAAACCATCAACCGTAGGCAGTCTGAGATTGATGAAATTCTGACTCAAGCCCTTCAGGATTGGCAGCTGAACCGCCTGCCTCGAATTGACCAGGATGTCCTGCGGATTGCTGTTGTGGAAATTTCATTTTTAGGTGTTCCAGAGCGAGTAGCCATTAATGAAGCTGTAGAGCTTGCCAAACGCTACAGTGATGACGAAGGACACCGGTTTATCAATGGTGTGTTGCGCCGCGTCACTGACCGCATTAAAGCTGAAGCCCGCCTGCAATAGAACATTTTTCACCGTATTCGAGTATCTTTTAAGAAAAATTAATTGACGCCGGTAGTCAAGTAGATGCAATGGTTTTTAATTGGTTCCGCCGCAAGTTTGGCACTAGCGAAGAGGAGACTAGCTCCGAAAACCCCCAGGTTGAACAGGAACAAGAGGCTCCAGACCAACCAGAAGTCGAACCTGCCGAGTCAAC
>DATNQP010000397.1:0-6073 GCA_036703965.1 Leptolyngbyaceae cyanobacterium | reverse complement strand
GTCATTGACAGTAGCATTCAATACACCCAGCCCAATATTGAACTGGGAGCGGAGGGCAATGACTTCTTGGGTACCCCGCTGCGTCCATTCTTGAAAAAATCGTAGTGCCGAAATCCGCGTGCGTCCCTCCTGATCAGCCCCCTCCGAAAGCGGGAAGGGAATGTCTAGAAGTGACGTTTTACTCTCTCGACGAGAAGCTGTCAGACCAACAGCCAATTCGCGTGAGGGAGTTTGAATAACCGGCTGGCGGAATGTGAGGTCAAAGTAGCGAGAAGATGACTCAATATCAATGAGATCAAAGGGAGGCTCGATGACATCGCTTGATGTATTGCCGTAGCTCAAGTTGAGGGTGCCATTGCGAGGATTGAGGGGAAAGGTGTAGCTAATATCGAAACCGTTGCTGCCATCAGTATTGGTATAGCCAACGCTCAGACCATCTCCCAGCCCGAATAAGTTAGCTTCTGTGAACTGCACACCCCGACGAGAGCTACCTACACTAGGCGAACGACCATTATTGAGGTTGGTTTGGGCACTGAAGGAATTTTCCTCTTGTACTCTCACTGTCAGCAAACTGCTTCCGGGGTTGGGACCAGCGGCAAGTTCGGCAGACAAGTTTTTGATCAGGGGATCGAGTTGGAGTAGGCGCAGTGCTTCTAATAAACGGGGAACATTCAGGGGTTTGGGTGTGGCAATAGCCAGACGCGATCGCACATAGTTGGAATTCAGCCGTCTGGTGCCATTTACCTGGATGGCTTCCAAGCTTCCCTCAACCACCTGGATCGTCACAACACCCTCGGTGAGGCTTTGGGGCGGGATCAAAGCTCCAGAGGTAACATAGCCGTTATCGACGTACAGCTTTGTTACTGCCGAACGAACCTCAAGCAGTTCAGCAAAGGTCAAGGGGCGACCCGTAAACTTAGCCGTGACTTCGGCTAATTGTCTATTGCTGAAGGCCGTATTGCCGGTAAACTCAAACCGTTCGATAGTGAACTTATCAGGAAGTGTTACTGGAGCAACTTCCGGGGTAATTGGTGTGGTGGGAGTCGTTGGGAAAAGTTCTTCTGGCGGCGGCAGTGGATTGGGAGTTAAGGGTGTTTTGAGTTCTGGGGGAGTCGAGTTGGGGAGGGGGACGATGTTCTGTGGAGGAGGAATCGGCGGCGCGTTTGGCGGCAAGTTTGGGACTTGAGCTAAGTGGATTGAAGGAGTCTGGGTTTGTTTGCTGATTGGAAGTAAGGAGCGAGTAGTCAGGAGTGAGAAGTTTTGTTCTACCGGCTCATTCTTGACTTCAAACTCCAGGCGGGGCGTTTCTGGAGAGGATATCGTGCTGGCAGCATTCTTAAAACCTTCAATTTTTTGTCTGTTGTTCGTTATCGACTGCTCCCTATACAACGGGGGATACCCCACCCTCTCCCCGTTTGACCCCAGGGAGGCTTCGCCCCTATCCTCCGACAGCTGAGCAGTAAAGGGCTGAGCGCAGTCAGTACAGTTGTCACCTGTCGCCACGGTTTGTGTGAATGTCTGACCTTTCACTGGTGTGGTCATGCACACAGGGGCTAACAGGGTCGCGATCGCTCTGCTCCAGAGTTGGATGTTCTTTTGTATGACAGTCATGCTGGAAGGATGAATAATTAGTTGTATCGCTGCATAAACTAATCCACGTTTACCGGCTCTTGCTATCCTTCAAAACTTGCTGCAACAGCATATTCCTGCATACCCTACTGTTGGCAAAGTCTTGCGACTAACTTGCTCTAAATGGATAAGATATTGTCGGAATTTAGGATGATATCTGAAAATTCAAAAGTCTGTCCTCGCTTCACAAACCCGCAAAAACCGTCTTTTTTGGCATCGGGAAGTGGTCCCGGCTGGTAGTGATACAACCACATTTTGTTTTTGATTTTTTCCGGCAAAGTCAACAATTCTTCATAATGAGCATGCACCTGACTTTTAAAAGCTGAGGTTTCGCAATCTTGAAAAATAATATCGGCATGCTCGTAAAATTCCTCGGCTAAATTAAAACAGAATTGGTTATCTGTAGTTAAAAAAACTTTAATTCCATCTACCTCAAAAAACAATCCATAGCTAGGTACCAGGAAATGTCCGTTGTTAATATGGATAAGTTTGATAAGGTTAAACTTGATTTCCCTCCAGGTAAAATAACCCTTCTCTTCGGATTCCTCCAGCTTAAAAAAAGTTTCTATATTGGCGATGTGACCTTCTATATAACTCATACCACCCGACAAAGTTCTATTCCATAGAGTCGTGGCTGTTTCTTTGTTTAAATAAAGAATTGGTTTGTTGCATCGGGGATCAAATTTTGTACTAAAACCGATATATTCAAGCCCACCTGCATGATCTGCATGTAAATGGCTAATGTAAATATCGGTGATATCAAGATGTGAAAAGCCAGCCGCAGACAGAGAAAATCTGATATCTGAACCACAATCAATCAAGAGTTTATCCCCTTGTTCACTGACCAATAGCATATTTGATTGAAAATTCCCATCTCCAACAGTGAAAGCAGAACCTGAACCTAAAAAAATTAACTTCATCATTTTTGTCATTATTCAATATTTAGGGTTTTTGCTACGCTTAGCCTTTCACTTGAATTAATTTGTAGAGAACGTCAAGCCTCGCTTCTACCTCCGGGGATTTAGCTGTGAAATGGATGTAGAAACTCCCAATCTCTGCTGGTTTTTCACAGACTTTGGCATAGACATCTTCGCTGATTTCTAGTTGGTTGTTTGGGGTTAATAAGTTTAGCTTGAGATTGCTCAGCACATCCGGCACTCCTTGCTGTTCTCCATTGCCACAGCGAACCTTAGCTCCCTTGGCTGAAAGCTGGACTAAACTTCCA
Source organism: Leptolyngbyaceae cyanobacterium (assembly GCA_036703965.1). Classification (GTDB taxonomy): domain Bacteria; phylum Cyanobacteriota; class Cyanobacteriia; order Cyanobacteriales; family Coleofasciculaceae; genus DATNQP01. Next base: position 3,219 of record DATNQP010000397.1, on the reverse strand, counting down.
CGCAAGAGGGTATTACTTAGATGTTTTCCCTCCAGAAGCATGTACTGGATTGGGATTTCTTCGAGTAGGGGCAAAAATATCTCTTCTTCTTGAGGAAGAAACATGTTGTATTCTCCACTAATGCCTCCAATTTGATAGATGGTGAACGGCTCTTTCACTCCTTTGGCAAGTACTTGCTTTTTGTCGTCGATTCTCACGACTGACCCTAGCTCTTTTAAGGTCGCCTCGGAAATGAAAATCTGACCGCCTGTTGTATAGGATTCAATCCGGTAAGTTAGGTTGACTTGGCTGCCAACGACACCATACTTGCACCGTGTCTCTGAGCCGATATTTCCCACCACGACTTCGCCGGTGTTGATGCCGATACCCATTGCTAGGGCTGGCAAGTTCAACTCCTTCATCTTTTCGTTGATGGTACTCATGGTCAACTGCATGGCAATCGCGCAAGCGACAGCCCTTTCGGCATCGTCTTCTCTTGTCGTGGGAGCACCAAAGAGAACTAAAATTCCATCGCCCATGAACTCATCAATGGTTCCCTGATGCTTGGTAATCACATCTGTCATGTATCCCAAATAAAGGTTGATAATTTTAATCACCTCTTCCGGAGACAATCGTTCAGATTGGGCGGTGAATCCTCGAATATCGGAGGTAAGAATAGTGATTTTTCGCCTCTCACCTCCAAGTTTTGAGCCTTCAGGACCCAGCACTTGATTGACCACTTCCTTAGGCAGGTAACGCTCTAAAGTACGGCGAATTTGGGCTTTTTCAGTTTGAAGTTGCTTAATATTAATAAGTGTTTTGACTCTAGCCAATAGTTCATCTTTCTCGATGGGCTTAGATAAATAATCATTGGCACCCGCCTCTAAGCCTGCGACCAAATCAGAAACTTGATTTTTGGCGGTCAACATCATGATGGGTAGTTGATTAGCTGGCCAAGTTTCGCGAATTTTTTGGCAAACTACATACCCCGTCATCCGGGGCATCATCACGTCGAGCAAAATTAGGTCAGGTATCAGACCACCTTCAAGTATGGCTAGGGTTTGTTGACCATTGGCAGCTTGGACAATAGCATAGTTGTGCAGGGACAGATAGTTAATCAGTACCTGACGATTCACTGGCTCATCATCGACAATCAGGATAGTAAATTCAGCTTGTTGAGGGCTAAGCAAGATAGTTTGTTGTCCGTTGTTGCTAACCTCTGATGACTGACTATTGAAGAATACAGCTGAACGACTTGGGAAAGATGGCTTATCAGCTCTGCTTTCTTCTAAACCCTGAAAGATTGGCAAAGTAAAAGTAAACTCTGACCCTATGCCAACAGTGGATTCTACGCTAATTTCTCCTTTGTGCAACTCCACTAACTTTTTGGTAATCGCTAAACCTAAGCCAGCTCCACCGTATTCACGCTCCGGAGAATTCTCGGCTTGCTCAAAGAATTCAAAAATTCTGTCTAATTTATTCTTCGGAATACCAATACCCGTGTCTTTTACAGTAATAGCAAGATAATCATTATCCACTGTTTTGGCTGATATTTCTACACTGCCTTCCCCGGTAAACTTAATTGCATTACCTACTAAGTTGTATAAAATCTGTTGCAGGCGGTTTTCATCACCAGCAACGGTTGGAAGGTTTGAAGAAATGGCATTAATCAACTGCAAATGTCTTTGACTAGCCAAAGGTAGGCTAAGCGTACAGACTATCTCCACAATTTCTCGTATTCCTACAGACTTAATTTGCAGTTCTATATTTTTATTTTTCAGTTTAGAAAAATCTAAAATGTCATCCACCAGATGGGATAAACGCCTACCACTGGAAATGATCATGGCTAAATTTGAGCAGGTATCGTAGGACAAGGTGCCAGTGGCACCGTCAACCAGAGACTCGGCAAGGTTGATAATGGCATGCAGGGGTGTCCGCAGTTCATGAGAGGTATTAGCCAAAAACTCATCTTTTAGCTTGTTTAGGTACTGCAATTTTGCATTCTTATCTTCTAGATTGTTCAATGATTGTTTCAACTGATCTGCCATAGTGTTGAATGAGTTAGCTAGCTCCACCAATTCAGCAGATCGGTCAATATCTAGCGGCTGATCCCATTCTCCATCAGAAAGCTTCTTAGCGGCTGTATTCAAAGTTAGGATGGGCTTAACAATCCATCTGCAAGTTTGGAATCCAGCCCAAATGGCTACGATTAAACCTAATAAACATATGAGAAGTGTGAAGCGAACTCTAGCATTTATGCTATCCATGAAATCGGCTTCCGGAATGACCACTACAATCAGCCAGTTTAAACCGTTCGCATTCTTTAGGGGAGCTACTTCAACGAGTTGCCACTTGCCATTAATTTCAAAAATAAATTGATTTTTTATATGAATATTACTGAAGTTCCCAAACTTTTGCAATAAATGTCTGGCTGTAAATTTAATTAAAGGTTCACTGCTATTTATAGCAAGCAGCCGTTCTTGTTTATTATTCAGGAAAACAAAAGGTTTCTCAAGAGTCGAAGTAGCAACAATTGCTCCAGACCGTTCGATAATGAAAGCTTCTCCAGTGCGACTAATTCCTATGCTGCCTAGGAAGTCGCTAATTTCCGAAAGACTTAGGTCTATTCCCAAAACTCCCAACAAAGTGTTTTTATAATTATAGACAGGTACAAATGGAGTGATTGTTAATGAATTATCAATAGATATGTAAATTTGGCTCCATTTAGATTTATGCGCCTTCTTTGCCTCCCTGTACCAAGGTCTGTGGCGAGGATCGAACTTATCCTTTTCAATTAATTCCGTCTGTTTCCCCTGGCTGTCGAGGAGATAACCGCTCCTTTCAGGAGTTGTGGATTTGTCGGCAACCTTAACAATACTTTTGCCATGATTTAGCCGTTTAACACCAATAAATTCTCCTTTTTCGTTGCCAAAGTAAACTTGGCTTACGGAATCAGATTGTTTTAGCTGCTGCCAAAAATAGTACTGTAGCTGGGGAACATTTTCCAGATTTAACTGCCTGCTTTGAATGGCAGATAAAGTTACTTGATGAATACTATGAGGTCTGTCTAAATAGTCTTGAATATGCTGTCTGATTCGATCACTGATTTCGCTACTCAACTGAGCGGCAATGTCGTGAACGGCTTCCTGCTCCTTCCGAAATGAGATATAGCCCGTCCAAGCCACTACTGTGATCATGTGCATAATGAATGGCACTGTGACGAATATTCTCAGGGGAAGT
>DATNQP010000396.1:0-9841 GCA_036703965.1 Leptolyngbyaceae cyanobacterium | reverse complement strand
AGATAGCCTGGGAAGCGATCGCTCAATCCAAACACGTTGCTCGTCGCTACAAAAATCAATAGCTAGAGAGTGGAAAATATAGCGATCGCAATAGAACAAACGAAATACTATAAAACTTGATAAAGCTTGGAGGTGCCAATGCCTGAAATCATCAAGGTTAACAAATCTCAGCCAGATTCCAACCAACCCGGAGCTGAACCCGAAGCGCAGTCTGCTCAATCGCTCCCAAGTGGACGGCTTGAACTCACTATCAAAATTAATGAATTACCCACGCCGCGCACTGTGGAGAATGGCTGGCAGCAGTTCGATATTGACTGTGAGGGCACGATTTTCACGATGACAGTCAAACCCAAAAACTGGAATAAGTTCGCCACGGCGGCACAAGGTTACCCGATGTGGGTGGCAGCAATCGCCGGAAAGCTGGGGGCAAAGACTTCAAACGGTTTTGTACTGGAAAATCCAGCCATCCAGATTTTTGAAAGGAAGCCGAAGGAACCCAAGCCTGAGGAAGCCAAGCCGGAATAAAGGCGCTCACTTCCAATTCTTGAAACGGCTCAAGATAAGCGATCGCATCTCGTCCCAGTTGATAAAAAACAGGGAAGTCGTAGTTCGTCAACTCACAGAAAATCGACTCTTAAGCCCCCTACTTCAAGTGGGGGGAGGAACCGCCGCCCGCCTTTTCAAGGGTAATAAGTAATAGGTAATAGGGAAGAAACCCATTACCCATTCCCCATTCCCCCGAAATCCCCCGACGGAAGTACGGGGGATGAGCTTAATTTTTCCTCTCAGGGGACAGGTAGTTGGGGAGAGCGGATTGTTATACTGCGACTGGGGACATAGTATTAATCAGGATTCGTTAGGAAATGCAGCCCACTGACCCTAGCAAGTTTACAGATAAAGCTTGGGAATCGATCGTTAAATCCCAAGATGTGGCTCGTCGCTTCAAAAATCAACAGCTAGAGGTAGAGCATATGGCGATCGCACTGCTCGAACAAGAGGGACTAGCAAGTCAGATTCTCACTCGGATTACTGTTGATATTCCTCGGTTTAAGCAGCAACTCGAAGCCTTCGCCCAGCGTCAACCCAAAGTCGGCACTGTTGACCAACTGTACCTGGGGCGGGGCTTGGATATCATGTTGGATAATGCTGAGGCTTCTCGAACCGCGCTCCAAGACGAGTTCATCGCCGTCGAGCATTTACTGATAGGCTTGGCAGAAGATGACCGGGTGGGACGCCGCTTACTGAAAACCTTTAACCTAGACACCCCAAAGATCGAAGCCGCGATTAAAGCAATCCGGGGTAGTCAAAAAGTCACAGACCAAAGCTCCGAGTCTCGTTATGATGCTCTGGAGAAGTACGGGCGGGATTTAACCGAACAAGCCAAAGCCGGGAAACTTGACCCGGTGATTGGGCGAGATGAAGAAATCCGTCGGGTGGTGCAGGTGCTATCTCGCCGCTCGAAAAATAACCCAGTGCTAATCGGGGAACCAGGGGTTGGGAAAACCGCGATCGCAGAAGGACTCGCCCAGCGTATCATTAATGGGGATGTTCCCGAATCCTTGAAAAACCGCCAGCTGATTTCCTTAGATATGGGTAGCCTGATTGCGGGTGCCAAATATCGAGGAGAATTTGAAGACCGACTCAAAGCAGTATTACGGGAAGTTACCCACTCTGAAGGTCAGATTGTCCTGTTTATTGATGAATTGCACACCGTCGTCGGGGCGGGGGCAAGTCAAGGCGCAATGGATGCGGGTAATTTGCTCAAACCCATGCTGGCGCGGGGGGAACTGCGCTGTATTGGGGCAACAACTCTGGACGAATACCGCAAGCATATTGAGAAAGATGCCGCCCTTGAACGCCGGTTTCAACAAGTCTTAGTGAATCAACCCACGGTCGAAAACACAATTTCGATTTTACGGGGACTCAAGGAACGCTACGCGGTTCACCACAACGTTACGATTACCGACTCGGCGCTAGTTGCGGCGGCGACTCTATCTGATCGATATATTAGCGATCGCTTTTTACCCGATAAAGCCATTGATTTGGTCGATGAAGCGGCGGCAAAACTGAAAATGGAGATTACCTCCAAACCCGTGGAACTGGAGGCCATTGACCGCAGGCTGATGCAGCTCAAGATGGAACAACTGTCCCTGGAAGCCGAAAATCAACGGGATGGCATCAGCAGCGTCAGCAGCGCCTACCGCTCATCGAAAGAGCGTCTAGAGCGCATCGAACAAGAGATTGCCAGTTTGGAAGAGAAACACGAACAACTCGACGGACAGTGGAAAGGGGAAAAACAAGTCCTAGAAGATATCAACAACCTGAAAAAAGAAGAAGAAGAACTCCGGCGGCAAATCGACCAGGCAGAACGTGCCTACGATCTGAATAAGGCAGCCCAACTTAAGTATGGGCGATTGGAGAACTTACAACGCGATCGCGAAGCCAAAGAAGCCCAATTACTAAAAATTCAAGCGGGTGGCACGGCACTATTGCGCGAACAAGTCACGGAAGCCGATATTGCGGAAATTGTTGCCAAGTGGACGGGCATTCCTCTCAAACGACTGCTAGAGTCCGAGCGCCAAAAGCTGTTGCAGTTGGAAGGACATTTGCATGAACGGGTGATTGGGCAAACCGAAGCTGTTGCTGCCGTTGCGGCGGCGATTCGTCGCGCTAGGGCGGGGATGAAAGACCTCGGACGCCCTATTGGTTCCTTCTTGTTTATGGGACCTACTGGTGTTGGGAAAACTGAACTCGCTAGGGCACTGGCTCAGTTTCTATTTGACAGCGAGGATGCTCTGGTACGGATCGATATGTCCGAGTACATGGAAAAGCACTCTGTCTCTCGGCTGATTGGCGCACCTCCCGGATATGTGGGTTATGAAGAGGGAGGACAACTCTCAGAGGCAGTTCGTCGGCACCCTTACTCAGTGGTGCTATTGGACGAGGTAGAAAAGGCACACCCGGATGTCTTTAACATCTTGCTGCAAGTGCTGGATGACGGACGGATTACCGATTCCCAAGGAAGAACGGTGGATTTCCGCAATACAATCATTGTCATGACCAGCAATATTGGCAGTGAGCATATTCTGAGCGTTGCTGGTGATGATGCTCAGTACGAAGAAATGGGGAAACGGGTAACTCAGGCTTTGAATTCGCACTTCCGCCCCGAATTTGTCAACCGCGTTGACGATATCATCATCTTCCACACCCTCAGCCGTGCGGAACTGCGTCAAATTGTTGGCATTCAACTCAAACGGATTGAGCGCCTCTTAGCAGACCAAAAAATCACTCTTGAACTTTCGTCAACAGCGCAAGACTATTTGGCAGAGGTCGGTTACGATCCGGTATACGGGGCGCGTCCACTCAAACGGGCAATTCAGCGGAAAATAGAAAACACGATCGCAACCAAACTCCTGGAAAACACCTTTGTTGAAGGAGACACCATTGTGATCGATTGCGTTGACAATAATTTAACTTTCAACAAAAAAGCGACGATTAGCTTATCAGCCGTCCAAACCCTTGGCTGAGACCTTTCGACAATTTTTCGGGACGGGTTCTCTGTGGCAAAATGAACTGGCACTATGTCTGTTGACTTCACCATAGCCATTCCTACCTACAATGGGGAAAGTCGCTTACCAAAGGTTTTGGAGCGACTGCGATCGCAGGTTAACACCGAACACCTCTGTTGGGAAATTATTGTCGTTGACAACAACAGCACTGATGAGACAGCCAAGCTGATCCAGGAAATCCAAGCTAACTGCTCTTCAGAGAATCCATTAAGGTACTGTTTTGAGGCTGAACAGGGAGCCGCCTTTGCACGGCAGCGAGCGATTCGAGAAGCAAAAGGTGAATTAATTGGTTTTCTGGATGATGATAACCTGCCTGCTCCTGATTGGGTTGCCCAAGCTTACTCATTTGGTCAAGAGCATCCAAAAGCAGGTGCCTACAGCGGTCAAGTTCACGGGGATTTTGAAGTTGAACCACCGAAAAATTTTGAAAGAATACAAGGTTTTCTGGCAATTAGGGAATATGGCTCAGAACCTATTTTATTTGACCCAGAAAACTTAAGACTTCCAACAGCAGCGGCATTGGTTGTTCGCAAAAAAGCTTGGTGTGAGAGTGTGCCAAAGCGTTTTGTTTTGAGAGGTAGAGTAGGTGGTTCAATGTTGGGGGGAGAAGATTATGAGCCATTGTTGCATATGCATAGGGCAGGCTGGGAAATCTGGTATAACCCTGCTCTGCATACCTATCATCAAATACCACCTTGGCGACTAGAAAGAGATTACCTACTCTCTATATCTCGTGGCTGTGGTTTAGCGACTTGTCACCTCCGCCTAATTAATGCTAAAAAGTGGCAAAAACCTGTTGTGATTGCAAGAACTCTACTAGGTAATCTGCGTAGGATTGGGCTACAACGTTTTAAGTATCGAGGGCAACTTAAAACAGATCTAATCGCGGCTTGTGAACTGGAATTTTTCTGGGGCAGCTTGCTTAGCCCTTTTTATTTCTTAAAAAGAAGTAGGTGAAGTAAGTTTTGAATTTAAAGTTGAGGCTGACAAAAATTAGTTTCTTGAGTTCGTAGATTTTATATCAAATACTATTATAAATAATAAAAACGAATGGTAACTTGATAATGAACACAGATAAGATACAAAAAATTCAAGAAGATGGCTATGATTTTCCTTACCATCATGTTCCTTTGTACAAAAAAATATTTACCCAATGTTTTAACTGGACTTGGGGAATTAATTATGTTTCGACGATTGAATTTCTGATAGATAAAATTAAACAGGAAGAATTTGATTCGCTAGTAGATATCGGTTGTGGTGATGGCAGGCTTACCAAAGAATTAACGGAAGAATTTAAAGACAAAGAGGTAGAGGGAATAGATTATTCTGACAAAGCAATAACCTTAGCCAAATTAATGCATCCTCAAGGGAAATATCATTGCATAGATATTCTAAACACTCACTTCAATAAAAAGTATGATAGTGCCTTATTAATAGAAGTATTTGAGCATATTCCTCCTGAGATTAGCGATACTTTTTTAAGCGCTGTTGCTCGTTTAATGAACAAAGATGGTACGTTGCTCTTGACGGTTCCTCATATTAACGCACCACTCGATCCTAAGCATTACAGACATTTTTCTGTGGAAACGCTCTCTAATTGCTTAGATAAATATTTTAATATTGTAGAGATTGTTCCTTTTGAAAAAATTGACAAAAGAAAAGAAATCATTGATTTGTTACTTACTAATAAGCTATTTATTTTAAATAGTAAAAGGCTTAACCAATTAATTTATAATTACTACAAAAAAAATCTTTTCTTTGCGGATAAGGAAGAATTCTGTAAGAGGATTTACATTAAAGCAAAGATTAAATAACAGCTTTGACTGTCTACTAAACGAGCTAAATTAATAATATGCCAGACATTTCTGTAATTATTCCAGTTTATAATGGTGAGAAAACGATTCGAGAAACCATTGAATCGGTTTTACAGCAAACTTTTTCTGACTTTGAATTACTTATCATTAATGATGGGTCTCAAGATACAACTTTAGAGATTGTTTCCAATATTCCAGACCCCAGAATTAAAGTATTTTCTTACCCAAATGCCGGTCTAAATGCTAGCCGTAATCGTGGTCTTTCTCTAGCTTCTGGTGAATATGTTTCCTTTATTGATGCCGATGATATATGGACACCTGATAAACTAGAGGCACAATTAAAAGCTCTGAAAGCTGAACCTCAAGCCGCTGTGGCTTATAGCTGGACAGATTGGATTGACGAAAAGGGTCAATTTCTACGTCGTGCTAACCACAACAGTGCGACTGGTGATGTTTTTGCGAAGCTCTTGTTGGCTGATTTTGTAGGAAGTGGTTCCAATCCATTAATTCGCAAGCAAGCTTTTGCTGAAGTCGGTAATTTTGATCAATCACTTGTCGGTGGACAGGATTGGGATATGTGGCTAAGATTAGCTGCACGTTATCCTTTTACAGTTGTACCATCTGCTCAAATTTTATACCGACAATCTCCTAATTCCTGGTCTAGGAATGTTGAAAGGCAAGAAAAAGGTTTTAGAAGAATCATTGAGAAAGCGCTTGCTCAGGCTCCAGAATCTGTACAAAAGCTGGAAAAGCATATCATTGCTAACCGCTACAAGTGTCTGACTTTTGATGTTTTTCAAAAGGGAGTTCCAGGACGTGAGCGAGGCTTAACAGGAGCCAGATATCTATGGCAGGTAGTTAGTAACGAGCCGGATATGCTTCAGAGGCGAGTTACCTGGAAAGTTTTGATTCAAATTGCCATGTTTATTCTACTGCCTCCTCAACAGGCTAAGGTCTTACGAGATAAAATGAAGCAGCTTTCTAATGTTGAAGCTTTACTGTTCCATGTTCGAGTCGATCCCGAACAATTACAATAACTCTCTTAATTTATGCTGAGCTGATATGCCACTCATCTCTGTAATCATTCCTGTATATAATGGAGAAAAGACCCTTAAAGAAACTATAGAATCAGTTCTTCATCAAACTTTTTCAGAGTTTGAGTTAATCGTTATTAACGATGGTTCGCAAGATTCAACATTGGATATCTTATCCAACATTTCTGACCCTCGCTTAAGAGTGTTTTCTTACTCAAATGCTGGTCTTGCCGCTACGAGAAATCGTGGCTTTGCCCACTCCTCTGGGGAATTTATTGCTTTTTTGGATGCCGATGATTTATGGACAGCCGATAAGTTAGAGAGACAGCTAGCTGCTCTACAAGCCAATCCTGAAGCCGCCGTTGCTTATAGCTGGACGGATTATATCGATGAATCTAATAAATTCTTACGGCGAGGTAGCCACCTAACTTGGAATGGAGATGTCTATCAAAAGCTTTTGGTGATTAACTTTTTGGAGAATGGTTCCAATCCTTTAATTCGTAGGGAAGCTTTGACTGAAGTGGGTGGCTTTCATGAAGCAATTAACACGGCTGCGGATTGGGACATGTGGCTACGCTTGGCAGCTCGTTATCATTTCGTAGCTGTGCCAGCTCCACAAATTTTATATCGACAACCTGTTAATTCAATGTCTTCTAATGTTTATAGGCAAGAAGCAGAAGGCTTACAAGTCATTGAACGGGCTTTTAATCAAGCTCCAGCCTCTCTACAGTATCTGAAGCCATACAGCCTAGCTAATCTCTACAAGTACCTTATACACAAAGCACTGGAAGGAGATTTAAGCCGACAAAAAAGCTTATTAGCTGCTAAATTTCTTTGGCATGCCATCCAAAATGACCCTTCTGGAATTCGGATGCAAGTCATCGGGAAAGTATTGCTCAAAATTGCTGCCGTGGCTTTGCTTCCACCTCAACAATCTCAGGAATTGCTGGCTAGATTTAAAAAAATCAACGATACGAGCGCTATACTTGGCTACCTGCGAACCAATGTTTCAGAGTTAACATAAACCTGGGAAACAGATATGCCACTTATATCGGTAGTCATTCCAGTTTATAATAACGAAACCACCATTCAAGAGACGATTGAATCGGTCTTAAGTCAAAGTTTTTCAGACTTAGAACTAATTGTCATTAATGATGGGTCTCAAGACTCAACACTGAAAATCGTTTCCAGCATCTTAGACCCAAGATTAAAGGTTTTTTCCTACCCCAATGCTGGCTTAGCGGCGACGCGGAACCGAGGCGTTTCCCATGCTAGTGGGGAATATATTTCCTTCATTGATGCCGATGACCTCTGGACACCAGATAAACTAGAAGCCCAATTCAAGGCGCTGCAAGCAAATCCCCAAGCAGCAGTGGCTTATAGCTGGACGGATTGGATTGATCAATCCGGTCAATTTTTACGTCCGGGTGGTCACATTAGTGTTAATGGCGATGTTTATGCAAAGCTCTTAGTCAGGGACTTTGTGGAAAGTGGCTCTAATCCTCTAATTCGTGCTGAGGCATTAGCTGAAGTGGGTGGCTTTGATGAGTCACTACCTGCTGTAGAGGATTGGGATATGTGGCTGCGCTTGGCGGCTCGATATGAGTTTGTCTGCGTACCATCCCCACAAATTTTATATCGCGTTTCTTCTAGCTCAATGTCTTCTAATGTATGGAAGATGGAGGCAGGAAGCTTGCGAGTCATAGAAAGAGCTTTTGCTGTTGCGCCGGAATCTCTACAGCATCTCAAAAGAGAGGTTCTCGGCAGCCGCTACAAGTACCTGACGTTCAAATCCCTGGAAGGCACTCCAGAACGGAAGAAAGGTTTAGCCGCAGTCAGGTTTCTTTGGCAAATGGTTAGATACGATCGCTCTATGCTGTTGCGATCGCAAATTATTGCCATCGTGATCGTTAAGATTGCGATCGCTATTCTACTCCCTTCTCAAGTCAGCCAGACGTTGCTCAAGGCAGGTAAGAATCTAAAGTAGGGAGATCCGACCATTCATAGGGGGCAATCCGAGAAGCCAAACGAAGCGCAATGGCGCAAAATCAGTCTAGAAGACCCTCTAATTAATTGAGTTACACCCATGACGATGTTAGAACAGGGCAATATCACTATTCATACTGAGAATATCTTTCCCATTATCAAGAAGTCGCTCTACACCGACCACGAAATCTTCTTGCGGGAACTGATTTCCAACTCCGTGGATGCCATCCAAAAATTGAAGATGGTCTCGTATGCTGGGGAAGTTGATGGAGAATTGGACGCCCCGGAAATTCAAATCAGCATTGATAAAGACAAAAAGACCCTCTCCATATCTGATAACGGCATCGGCATGACCGCCGACGAGGTAAAGAAGTACATTAACCAAGTGGCATTCTCCAGTGCCGAGGAATTTGTCCAAAAATATCAAAAAGACGCAGACCAACAGATTATCGGTCACTTCGGTCTAGGCTTCTACTCCTCGTTCATGGTGGCGAGTAAGGTTGAAATTGATACGCTCTCCTACAAACAAGGGGCACAAGCGGTTCATTGGTCTTGTGATGGTTCACCCGCGTTTCAGCTAGAAGATTCTCCCCGCACTCAGCGTGGCACTACCGTTACACTCACCCTCCAAGACGAGGAACAGGAGTATCTAGAACCCATCCGGATTAAGCAGTTGATCACAGCCTACTGTGATTTCATGCCAGTACCCATCAAGCTAGATGGTGAGCAAGTTAATAGACAAAGAGCCTTGTGGAAGGAATCACCGCAAAGCCTCACAAAAGAAGATTATTTAGACTTCTACCGCTACCTATACCCATTCCAGGATGAGCCGCTGCTGTGGGTGCATTTGAATACTGACTATCCCTTCCTGCTTAACGGTATTCTCTACTTCCCCAAGCTAAAGCCGGATGTAGACGTGACCAAAGGTAACATTAAGCTGTTCTGCAATCAGGTATTTGTTAGCGACCACTGCGAAGAAGTGATTCCCAAGTTTCTGATGCCACTGCGGGGAGTGATTGATAGCCCTGATATTCCCTTGAACGTGTCTCGTAGTGCGCTGACGAATGACCGAACAGTGCGCCGGATTGCTGACTTCATTGCCAAGAAAGTAGGCGATCGCCTAAAATCCCTCTACAACGAGCAGCGTGATGAATACATTCAGAGCTGGCAAGACGTAGGCACCTTCGTCAAATTTGGCTCCCTCAACGACGACAAGTTCAAAAAACAAGTCGAAGACATCATCATCTACCGCACCACCTACGAACCAGGAGTGCAGGAGAACAAGGAAGTAGAACAAGCCAGCAATGCCGAAACGCCAGCCGTACAGGTGCAGTCTGAAGAAGGAGACGCTTGGCAAGACGTAACTCCAGCCTCAACCAGCGAATCTCAACTCCCAACTTCCAACTCCCAACTCCCCAATTCCCAATACACCACACTC
>DATNQP010000395.1:0-3913 GCA_036703965.1 Leptolyngbyaceae cyanobacterium | reverse complement strand
TAGCTGCCTTTCATGAGTGTCAGGAGTGGGTAGAGGATTTAATCGCTTCTGTTCGCAATAAGCGGGTATTTTATCAACGGGGATTAAAAGCTATAACCCTGATACAGCAGCCCCTTTAGACCCCTTGTCGCCCCCTGAAGGAACTACCTCACAATCAGAGATGTTTGCATTTTTTCCCGCACAAATATAGAAAGGCTCCGTTCCCAATTTTCCATAATAACTTTCAATCAAGTTCTAAACCCTTACTACGCTTTTTGGGCTTACCATAGGCTTGAAGGTTCGGTGTGATAGACGAAGGCTCCAACACTTTTGAGACTTGCTCTTTACTTTTGAGTAACTCAGCATCACGCTCTGGCTCATAACTCACCCCCCGATACTTCATTAGACCTGGGAACGTGTACGCTTTCCCCAATTTTGTTCCTGAGAATGTGAGTCCATCCATCTCATAGGTCAGTCCTTGAACCCGACCCGTGGACTGGAATTGAACCTTTGCTTCGACGCCCTTGTCCTTGAGCTTTCGGATAAGCTCCGGCATTGTCGGACTATCAAGAGCTGCTGCATCAATGGCTTGTTGCAATCGCACCTTTACCGACTCGTCTGTTGCTCCCTCTCGTTTGGATTTCTGGAATTGCCCAGAGCTTTGTGCCGTGCGGTCATACTCCCAGCTGGGCTGAACCTGGATAAGCCCAAACTCCTGCTCCAGTTCACGAATCGCTATCTCAGAACGTCTGTAATCCCTCCAATCTTTTACCACTTTGTAGTCAGTACTCTTGACTCGGTTGGCAACAATGTGAAAGTGAGGGCGTGGCCTATCGTCATTGGTTTGGGTGTCGGAGTGTCTGACCATTACCCACTGACAATCAGCAACCCCGATTTTATCCAGGTAGGCCATAGCAAAGTCCAGGGCTTTCAACTCCGATAATTCTTCCTCCGGGCTGGGACTGAGGCTGATATGTGCAACGGGTCGCTTCACTCGATGGTTATGAGATGCGATCGCCCGGAACTCAGATGCCAATGCCCTCGGAGTTGAGTTAGTCATATTGCCACCAATGTACTGGGCAAATGGTTTCTCAAACACATAGCGAAGAACGCCGCCAAATCCATTACCTTTAACTGTTTTCCCGATCATGTGAGCCTAGTAACTCTCGCTGAAGTTCAATGACTGCTTTTTCGACTTCCTTCACAACCGCCAGACTTTCATCAACATTGGGGATGAACTGACCCGAAGCTATGCTCGTGTTCATCGCTCTTTGAAGTTGGTTGAGATTCACACCAATTCGCCCTAACTCCACAGCCGTTTTGCGATTAACTTCTGGCTGAATGGTGGTGGTGATTTGCCTGCGTTCCACGCAGCGGCGAATGTACTCGCTCAAGTCCAACCCTACTGCTGCGGCTTTAACACTCCAGTTTTCTTTTTCAACTGGAGTCAGTCTTAATTCATATCGAAGAGTGCGAGTTTTGAGGCGAGCCATGTTGGTTACTGAAGCGAAGTGAAACAGCTATATTTGCAATCCGGTCTCACAGAGCAAGTCTGTCCACCCCCATCGTCCAGATGGGGGTTAGTCCGGTACGGACGTGGACATGGCTTGCTCCCTGTCGCGAAAAGTCACTATTGAGAAGATAACTCAACAGTACTGCCCATCCCGGCAAGACGACAATCTTAAAGCGAAACTTATGTCTTTCGGTAGAAGACAAACCCAGAAACTTGGAATTTTTTCAAAAGCGAAGTTATAACGAACGATAGAGTCATAGACCTCCAGGCTCGTCGGCTATACATTTCAGCGTCTAAGGGCTTTGACCCTCTAACTTTGGGTGAATAGAAAGGGTTGGGACAAGATTGGTATTAATTAAACAGAAAAGAACGCAAGGAGGGGAAAATTCTGGAGAAAAGGGGGTAGAAATGGTGAAAAAGTGGGCAAATTTGGTCGAAGACGAAGGCTATTTATTACAATTTATTCTTAATAAGTAGCGAAAAACGGGCTAAAATCGTCCCACTTTTTCCCACACAGTAAAACTGATTTAAGGAGATATTAGATGTGGTACGACGAAGAAAGCCACCGGAGCTAATTCTTGTATTAGACTATGGCGGTTCGGCAACAAAGGGCGTTTATGCTGACTCATCTCTGCAAGAAAAGCTCTTGGTCATGGAACCCGAAGTGATTTCTCTTCCCAAGAGTGCGATCGCCAATTATGAAAAAACTAAGATGGGCAAAGCTCAACCTGTTGATGCCGCCTGGGTATCAGTGGAGAATGATAGCTGTTATGTAGTGGGCTATCTGGCACAGTCTAGGTTCAATGGCAATCCGGGTTTGTCTTCCTTAAAGTATGAGAGAGCTTTTCCCAAGACTCTAGCAGCGGTTTGGGTGGCGGCTCAGGAATTAAAGCTGGGGAATAAGTTCAATGCAGCAATTGCTGTATTACTACCAGCAGGGGAGTACGAGAATGGGGCAGACTTAGAGGAGCTGCTGACTGATGGATTGAAAGATTTCCAAACTCCCACAGGAAAAATGAGCGTCAATTTGACTCATTTTGAGTGTAAACCCGAGGGCGGTGGGGTCTATATGGTGCATCGCAGTCAGCTAGGGGAAGCCGCTGGGCGTAAAACTGTTGCGGTGGTGATGGTGGGATATCGCAATGCTTCAATTCTGCTCTCAGAGCGGGGTCAAGTCAACAAGCGCGTCACTTCGACTCTTGGGTTTATCAAGCTTGTCGATTTGGTTGAAAATCGCATTGCCGGACTTCCATCGACAGCACAACTCACACGAGCTATTGCGCGTGCTGGGGAAAAAATTGAAGCCCGTCACCTATTGCCATTGGCAATGTCCAGTGTTCCGGAAGCCCGTTCTAAAGAGGCACAAAAGATTGCTGATGCTGTGGCGGCGTGTCGAGTTGAATATGCCTCAGTCCTTTGTAGTTGGCTACGTGAGGTGTTGCCCCGGAAGGTGAGTTTAGATGAAGCCATTCTGTGCGGTGGAACGGCTGAATATATGCGACCAGAACTAGAAAGCCATTTTGCTCACGCACAAATTAGTTGGCATGGTTGTGTTGAACTTCCAGAACAACTACAAGACCCAGAATTGGGTTCTAGGCTTTGTGACGCTTATGGGATGTACATCTATTTCCGGAGCAAGGTGGCGGCAGCACTTGCAATTACGGAGGCAACTGCATAGCCTCGAAGAGAGAAATGAATGACCGATTAGATATTAGCTTTCGATTTCGTCCTGTCTCCAACTCTTTAGATGGAGTTCTCTTGAGCTATCTCAAAAACGATAGTAGCCCTATCTCTCGTGAAATGATTCTGAAAGCTTTACGAGCTTTTTGGCTTCCAGAAGCCCATCAGCAAACAGGGGCAAAAAAAGGGCAAGCACTGACAAGGCTTGCAGAGGACATGATTTTTGCTCTGGAAGAACAGGCTGCTCATCTGAGGAGAGAATTCTCAATAGAACGTCCCATAGTCCGGGTTGTACAGCAACAACAACTGCAAATAACTGAACCACAGTTACTAGAAGAAGACCAAGCTGGGGAGGCTTGGAACTTGAAGGAACTGGATACAGGCGGCTTATAGCGTAGCCTTAAGGAGGTATTCATGCCGCAAATACATTTAATTGACGGAGAAAAAGGAGGTGTAGGCAAGAGTTTCTTTGCCCGTGCCCTAGTCTACTACCTGAACTTGAAGAAGCTTTCCTTTCACCTGGTCGATAGCGATCGCTCTAATCCCGATGTAGCATCACGCTACCCAGAGCGCTCTCAAACTGTCTTCTTCAGTGAGGTGGAAAAGAAAGCCAACGATGTGGATGTAATCTTTAACCTCTCGTTGGAAATGCCCGTCATTGTCAACCTACCCAGTCAAATCGAAGTCGTTGTCAGCAACTGGATTGAGCGCAATGGACTTGCTGATGACTTAGGTAAAGAG
>DATNQP010000394.1:0-4985 GCA_036703965.1 Leptolyngbyaceae cyanobacterium | reverse complement strand
GGAATTGTTGGTTTAGCACTCAACCTGCGGGCGTATGACTTCGTCTCTCAGGAAATCCGTGCGGCGGAAGACCCAGAGTTTGAGACGTTCTACACCAAGAACATTCTCTTGAATGAGGGCATCCGGGCTTGGATGGCTCCCACTGACCAGCCTCATGAGAACTTTGAGTTCCCTGAGGAAGTTCTCCCTCGCGGTAACGCTCTGTAGAAATTTGCTGACCTTGACTTCAGGTTAGTCTATGAAGCTTTCACCCCTACCTCTTGGTGGGGGTATTTTTTTAGAGAGCCAAGTCAACACGTTTCGGTATGTGCTATTGTTAGTGGAAGGTGTATGAACACCCGATAAATTACGGAAAATCAAGCCGTATAGAGTTTATAGGAGGTGATGCCCATGACAGATAGCAGTAAAATCATGGGTCATCTGATTGGAGTTAGCCGGCTGTGCGCCGGGGCTGTTCTCTAGCAGTCAGCTCGATTCTCTTCGGAGAATCATGGTAGTTGATCTGCTGGGCTAGCTCGGAGATTCCTCCCGGCAGCCTGGTTTCAATCAGAAGACCCGCTAGACCGCTCTCACATTAAGTGTGATGGATTTAACCAAAGCACTTCCCGTGGGAGCGGATAGTTTTTTAGGGCTTTTCTGGAAAATTCGCTTTGGTGGAATCCCCCACAAGGAAAGTGATAATGGCTTCGCTACTGACTGACGCAAAGATTCAAGAACGTGCCAATCAGCTAGAAGGGTGGACGGTAGAAGGGAAGCAACTGCGGATTACTCGAAAATTTAAGAATTTTGTGGAGGCGATCGCCTTTGTAAATCAGATTGTCGAACCTGCTGAAGCAGCAGGGCACCATCCTGATTTAGAAATTTCCTATAATAAAGTAACAGTGAGTTTAACAACTCATGATGCCGGTGGCTTGACCTCAAAGGACTTTGACCTAGCGCAAGTCATTTCTAAGCTCTGTTGACCTTCGAGGCTTTTGAACTACCGTGGTTAGAGCCAATTTATCCACTGAGAAAACAAAAAAATTCAGCTTAATGTAGTCGCCCTTACATAGGGGTGAGGTACCATAGTTCTAAGAAGGACGAAGCAACTCTTTCTGAAAAGGTGTGAGGATAAGAGAAGATGTCTAAATTACTGTGGAAATCTCTATTGGTTAGCCCAGTTGTATTGGGATTAACCCTATTATTTTCTGCGGGTACACTACGTGCCGCAGATAGCCAAGCAGCGACAGAAGTAGCCAAAGAAGTAGCCCAGCAGCAAACTGCCAAGGCTGAAGCTCCGGCAATCCCATCAATTGTAAGCCTGGGGAACGCAACTGCTCCAGTAGAAGAGGCAGCAGCGGTTTCTTCAACAACGGTAGAACAGGCTCCAGTAGAGCCAACGACTGCTGTCGTTGAAGTGCCTTCTCAAGTGGCAGTCAATCCTACTGAGTTACCTACAGCTAACCCCGATGCTGAAGCACTAAATTCTAACTTGGTGCAGCCAGCGGCAGACACAACAATTGCCCAAGTAACTCCAGCAGAACCGAGCAACACTGATGTTTTAAATCAAATCAACCGCTACAGCAAAGAAGGCAATAGCACTTCCATCGACCAAGTGACCAACGTCACCCAACTAAGAGACGTTTCTCCGGGAGACTGGGCTTATGAAGCGTTGCGATCGCTTGTTGAACGCTACGGCTGTATTGCCGGTTATCCCGATGGAACTTATCGTGGCAATCGGGCTTTAAGTCGTTATGAATTTGCTGCCGGTTTAAATTCCTGTTTGCAGCAAGTCGAGCGTTTGATTGCCGCTAGCACCGCTGACTTTGTCAGACGTGAAGACTTAGAAACTCTACAACGCCTGGTTCAGGAATTCCAAGCAGAACTGACCACCCTAGGTGCGCGGGTGGATACACTGGAAGGCCGTGTTTCTTTCTTGGAAGATAATCAGTTCTCCACGACGACTAAGCTATCTGGGGAAGCGATTTTCGCGTTCACTGACGAGGTTGGCACTGACTTTGAAAATAACACTGTCTTGCAAGACCGGGTACGTTTGACTCTCAACACCAGCTTTACAGGTAGGGATCGATTGGTTACCCGTCTGGCGGCTGGTAATGGCGATGTAGAAAATCAATTTCAAATCGACGATTTGAATATTTCCTTCGCAGACACTCAAACCTTTAACGTGATCAGCCCTGGTGGCAACGATATTGTCTTAGACTGGTTGGCCTACTACTTCAACTTTGGCAGCTCGAAAGTTTACCTTGCCGCTACTGGAGGGATTCATAGTGACTATGCTCCCACCCTCAACCCTTACTTTGAAGACTATGATGGCGGTAATGGTGCGCTTTCCACCTTTGCGTCAGAGAGTCCTATCTATCGCATCGGTGGTGGTGCGGGTGGTGCAATTAGTCTCGGTGTCGGCCCCTTAGAAAGTATCTTAGGACCAAGCACCCTCAGCCTAGGTTACCTGGCAGGACCTTCTGCCAACAATCCTACCGAGAAGAATGGTCTGTTTGACGGAGACTATTCTGCCTTAGCCCAGCTGAACTTCAATCTTGGCGATCGCATCGGCATTGGGGCAACCTATGTTCACGGTTACCATAATACTGGCAGTGACATCTTCGACCTTGGCTTTGGTGACAGAGCGGTCGTAGGTACGGGTTTGGCGAACAATCCGTCATTGGGCACTCCTCTTGCATTAGGTGCTACTCCTATTGTGACCAATAGCTATGGTGTAGAAGCCGCTTTCCGCCTAAGTGAAAACATTTCAATTAGTGGCTTTGGTTCCTACACCAGTGCAATCCTGATTGGTCAGGGTAATGCCGAAATTTGGAGCTACGGAGCTGGAGTTGCCTTGGCTGACGTGGGTAAGGAAGGTAATGTTTTAGGAATCTTCGGCGGAGCACAGCCTTACTTGGGAAGTACTGAGACTCCAGGTTCGGACTTTGAAGTTGAGAAGGTACCCTACCACATTGAAGCCTTCTACAAGTACCAACTGACCAATAATATATCAGTGACTCCCGGTGTGATCTGGGTGATTAACCCCAACCAAGGTATAGGGGATGATGATGACGCTATCATTGGTACGCTCAGAACGACGTTTACCTTCTAGAGGAATTAGCTATCCGTTTAACTAATTCGCCGGGAAGTCCTATGTTATAGCCAAAAAAACAATCTGATTATTTAGCCTCGCTGCTGGCGAGGCTTTTTTGTCTCCTGATCCCCGAACTTGCAATCACCGGTGGTGAACCGGAGTATAATAGCAGGGATGACCCTTCACACTTAATCTCACCTGTGGAACTTTCCTGTAAGACAGAGTATGCGCTTCTCGCTTTGTTAGAGCTAACGAGTCATTATGACGAGGCAGAACCGCAGCAAATCCGACAAATTGCAGCTGTTCAAGATATCCCTGACCGATATCTTGAACAGCTGCTGGCAACGTTGAGGCGCTGTGGTTTGGTGCGTAGCCAGCGGGGAGCAAAGGGAGGCTATATTCTTGGGCGGGAACCCTGGAAAATTACCCTGCTAGACGTGATCAACTGCCTGGAAGGGTCAGATGCCAAAGCGTCAAAAGATGATACTCCACCCAAAACAGTAGAAAGCGCTGTTGTTGGAGAAGTCTGGCAAGAAGTCCACGATCGCGCCCACGATGTCTTGCAAGGATACACGCTTCAAGATTTATGTGAGAAGCGGGATTCCCGACGGCAGCTGGACATCATGTATTACATATAGTCATTTGTTAGGGGTAATGGGTAATAGGTAATTGGAACTTCTTCCCCATTACCGATGACCCATTACCCATTAGCAAAAACGATAAAGAGACTTCACAACTAAAATAGGACATTTAGGACATTTTATAGTCATGCGGATTGCCCAAAATATTACAGAACTCATTGGTCGGACACCTTTAGTACAGTTAAACCGCATTCCTCAAGCAGAAGGCTGTTTAGCTCGTATTGTTGTGAAACTGGAGGGAATGAACCCATCTGCTTCTGTCAAAGACCGCATTGGCATCAACATGATTAATGTGGCAGAGAGAGACGGACTGATTACTCCAGGAAAAACGCTTTTGGTGGAACCGACTTCAGGAAACACCGGTATCGCTCTGGCAATGGCAGCTGCCGCTAAGGGCTACCAGCTCATTTTGACAATGCCAGACACCATGAGTACAGAGCGACGGGCCATGTTGCGAGCTTATGGTGCTCAACTGGAACTAACGCCAGGAATTCAGGGCATGAGTGGTTGTATTCGTCGGGCGCAGGAAATTGTGGAGACGACACCAAATGCCTACATGCTGCAACAGTTTGACAATCCAGCTAACCCACAAATTCATCGAGAGACAACTGCCGAGGAGATTTGGGAGGATACCGAAGGACAGGTTGACTTCCTCATTGCGGGGGTGGGTACCGGTGGCACAATTACTGGCGTGGCTGAAGTGCTCAAACAACGCAAACCCAGCTTCCAAGCGATCGCTGTCGAACCTTCCAGCAGCCCTGTCCTTTCGGGAGGACGTCCAGGACCCCACAAAATCCAGGGCATCGGTGCTGGTTTCATCCCTGAAGTACTCAACGTTGAGTTAATTGATGAGGTGATTGTCGTTAAGGATGATGAGGCGATCGCCTACAGTCGTCGTCTTGCCCGTGAAGAAGGATTACTGTCCGGCATTTCTACAGGTGCTGCACTCTGCGCCGCTATTCAAGTCGCCCAACGTCCCGAAAATGAGGGACGCTTGATTGTTATGGTGCAGCCAAGCTTTGGGGAACGCTATCTGAGCACCCCCCTCTTCCAAGAGCCAGAGCCGCGAGTGGCAGCTGTCATGAGTTAAGGCTCTTGCTATACTCCGCACGGGCATAAACTGCGCTTTTTTGTCATTCTGAGCAAAGCGTTAGTGAAGTGAGGCGTTAGCCTAGAATCTGGAGAGATGCTTCGCTTCACTGCGTTACCCTAGTCATGACAAAAGCTCAACTTATGATCGTGCAAAGTATGGCTGCTTAATAAAACTA
>DATNQP010000393.1:0-5939 GCA_036703965.1 Leptolyngbyaceae cyanobacterium | reverse complement strand
CCTGTAAAGCCTAACTGTTGGCGGAACTGACGCTCAACATAGCGGCGGTAGTTTTCGTTGAAGCGTGTCGGATCGTTGACAAATAGGGCAATAGTAGGTGGCTGACTTTTCACCTGGGTGCCGTAGTAGATTTTGCCCTGTTTCCCGCTGCGACTGGTGGGGGGAGAGTGCCAGCTAACAGCTTCTTGTAGCACTTCATTAATGACCGAGGTTGTCACGCGACGTTGGTGAGCAAGAGCAGCCGTGTCAACCAAATCAAGAATCTTTTCTACCCGTTTGCCAGTCAAGGCACTGACAAAAATCATTTCTGCCCACTCGATAAAATGCAGTCGGTCTTTGGCAAGTTTTTCGTATTCGTAGATCGTGTAAGAATCTTTGTCGATCGCATCCCACTTGTTGACCACGATAACAGCGGCACGTCCTTCCTCGGCAATTCGCCCTGCCAGCTTTTGGTCTTGCTCGGTGACACCATCAATGGCGTCAATTACCAATAAAACTACATCTGAGCGGCGGATCGCTTTGAACGCACGATTAATGCCAAAGAATTCGGGACCGTACTCAACGTTTTTCTTCTTGCGAATTCCAGCTGTGTCGATGAGGCGATAGGTTTTGCTCTCAATGTCCTTTTCTGTGTCACCCGGACGTTCTACGACCATATCAATGGCATCGCGGGTAGTGCCAGAGATTGGGCTAACAATCGAGCGATTTTCGCCAGTCAGGGCGTTTAATAAACTAGACTTGCCAACATTTGGGCGTCCGACGATGGCGACTTTGATTTCTGGCGGATCGGGGAGCGCCTCTACCGTTGGCAGATAGGTAATTAGCTCATCAAGCAGTTCCCCGGTGCCAGCGCCATGAATAGCAGATACGGGGAATGGTTCGCCTAAACCCAGCTCCCAGAACTGGGAGGCTTGGATAATGCCTTGCTGTGGCGACTCGCATTTGTTGACGGCGAGGAGAACGGGTACTGATTGTTGACGTAACCATTCTGCGATCGCTTCATCAGCTGGCATCGGTCCCTCCTGACCATCTACGACAAATATCGCGGCACTCGCTTCGGCAAGTGCCGCTATTGCCTGTTCTCGGATCAGGGGTAAGAACTCGGTATCATCATCAAAGATCAAGCCCCCTGTATCGACAACAAGGTACTCGCGGTCTTGCCAAAAGGCAGTCCGATAAGTGCGATCGCGTGTCACCCCTGGCTCATCATGCACAATCGCATCAGTCACGCCTGCCAAACGATTGACCAGGGTAGATTTGCCCACATTCGGGCGTCCAATAATAGCAACAATAGGCAGAGACATAACCGCGTTCCTTAAGCAAGTATCATAAATCCCTAGGCGCGAAATTTGCGCCCACATGCTTTTATTGTAGCCAGCCGCTGTCACCAACATTCTCAAGGGAGTTGACATTTCCCCTCCCGTCTATAGCAAGCGAGGTCTATTGCTACTTCCCGAGGATTAATTAAGACCTAAATCCCTCCTAGGGAATAAATGTAATTCCGTCTTTAGCTGCTTATGTTGCCCTGAATTTTACTAAAATTTGTCTTTCTAAAAGAGGGATGATAGGTACCGTATTAGATGATTTTTTTAAATTTGAATATTATTATTCCTGTATATTTTAAAACATTTAATTCAAGAAGCTCAACTGTAAGATTCCAGCGGATAGAGGACTAATCAAAGATGTTACGAAGTTGTGAATTTTGGGGTTATTGTCAACCCTGAAAGGCAATTAGCTGTGAGAGGAGACAATGCTAAAACTTTTTTGTAAGACGCTACAGATTTGTTTATTTGGTATCACTAATCCATTTTTCATTTCAAGCATCAGTCAGGCGGTAGAGCCTCCACTAACAACAAGCCAATCTACCAATTCTGTAGAATCTGTTAGTGAGCTAACACAAATTAATTCATATACTCAAGAACAAGAAACTGCACCTATAGATCAGGCCGAATCAGTTTCCCAGCTATTGGAAGAGACTGAGGGAATGGAGCAAGTAACTAATGTTTCGCAGCTGCGAGACGTATCTCCTGGAGACTGGGCTTTTGAGGTATTGCGATCGCTCGTAGAACGCTATGGTTGTATCGCGGGATACCCGGACGGCACTTATCGAGGTAATCGCGCAACCAGTCGTTATGAATTTGCGGCTGGTTTGAATGCTTGTTTAAACCAGATTGAGCGATTGATTGCCTCTAGCACTGCTGATTTCGTTAGGAAAGAGGATTTAGAAACGCTACAGCGGCTAGTTGAGGAATTCAGAACCGAACTGACCGCCATAGGAGCGCGGCTGGATAAACTGGAAGGTCGGGTCGCTTTCTTAGAAGACCATCAGTTTTCTACGACTACCCAACTCAATATGGAGCTGATCACTTATCTTGGCGACGCCTTTGGTGAGAATGCTGACCCGATTAATAACACTGCCCTTGGTCACCGAACCCGCCTCGACTTTAACACTAGCTTCACTGGAAAAGACCGTTTGAGAACTCGTCTTCAGGCGACTAATTTGAGACTGTTTGACACGGGAGCACAATTTGGGGGAAGTTTAGGACCAGGTACCACTGGACAGACAGGCGAAACTCGTTTTACTCCCAGTAGCGTCAGTCAAAACGGGGACGTAAGACTCAGCCAGTTAGAGTATCGTTTCCCTGTGGGAGATAAGGTCAAAATTTATCTGGAAGCTGGCTCAGTTGACCCATCCTACATCACCGATACAATTACTCCCTTCATCGACACTGCCACAGGTGGAATCTCTAACTTTGGTCAAGCCAACCCTGTCTACTTTCCGATTGGTAACCGAGCAGGCTTGGGTGTCAACTACAGTATTAGCAAACAACTGAGCTTAGACTTTGCTTACTTAGGTGAAGACTCAACTGTGGGTGGCCCCAACAACCCTGGTAGGTCTTCAGGCATCTTTAATGGCGGATACAGTACCTTTGGGCAGTTGGTTTACAGTGCTGATCGACTGAAAGTTGGCTTACTCTACCTCAATTCATACTCCCCTCAAAATGGTGTCGATACGCTGGCTGGTAGTAATGCCGCCAAGGTGATTGGGGCTGGGCCAGTCGTGGGGAACAATTATGGTCTACAAGCCAATTACCGCTTCAGTGACAACTTTGAACTCGGTGGCTGGGTAGGTTATACAGCAGCTCGCGCTCTTGGTAATGTTAAGGGAGATGCAGATATCTGGAACTATGCACTAACGCTGTCTTTTCCTGACCTTGGCAAAAAAGGGAACTTAGGCGGCATTGTGTTTGGAATGCAACCGAGATTGACAGGGACTAGTAATAGTGATTTAGCCCAGGCAATTGGTTTACCGACAGGACAGAGGAAAGATCGCGATGTCGGATTTCACGTCGAAGCCTTCTATAGATATCAGTTAACGGATAACATTTCTATAACTCCTGGTTTATTTTGGCTGACAGCGCCTAACCACGATGAGCGGAATCCTGATGTGGTCATTGGCGTAATTAGAACCGCCTTTGTTTTCTAGTTAGGAGGGCATGACAAAATACGTACAAAATAGGACAGTTTGTAAAGAAACGTAAAGAAAACTTCTAGTGCAACATCGAACGATACCGTTTGAAAAACAGTATCATTCGATGCAGCTCCGGCAGTGGACGGCAATACAGACAAAATGTCCTGCAACTCAGGAATTAGTGAACCTTGAACATTCTCTTCCTGAGAGCTGGTAAGCACCACTGGAATGTTGAGAATCTTCGATGTTTTCGCCAGAGCCAGCGTATTGCGTTTAACAGCTTTTAGAGGAATATTCTTACAGGACTTACGCAACTCTCACACGCGATGCGCATCGCGTGTGAGAGTTGCGTAAGTCCTGTCTAATTAATCTTCACTATGTAAATTTATGTAAGATTCTGCCAAATCGGCAACACAGCTAGGTTGAAGTTGTTTTTTATTAATTCACCTAGCTGTTTTTATTTATGTCTACCTAGTTATGCGGCGATCGAACCCTGCGGCGAAAACGTGTACTGCGTAAGCTTGTGCGTTAGGGTTTTTGCACCATGCGAGTAGCGCCTAGCGAGGAGCTAGTACATAGCGGTTGCCAAGCGGACGCGATTATGCATTTGTGTGACTTGAAGCTGAGGCAGGGCAACTGTAAGCGAAGGAGCTTAGCTAAAAAGATGAAATTTCTGAGTTATCTCAGGGGAGGGTGGAGCATTACTGCTCTACTTCTTAGGCGAATTAAATCAAGGTTGTCAAAGATCACGACAATCGCTGCGATCATTGCGGCGGCTGTCATCGTCGGGCATACTGTATCGGCGCAAGTAGCACCGCCTGCGCTCAAGACAGTGCCGGTTCCGGAGCCTGACAATCTTGGGGACTTCGTTAAAAACAAGGTAGCCGCGATCGAGCTGGGAAAGGCACTTTTCTGGGATATGCAAGTCGGAAGCGACGGCATCCAATCCTGTGCAACTTGCCACTTCCATGCTGGGGCAGATAACAGGTCTAAGAACCAGATCAGCCCTGGGCTTTTGCGAGTGAATGCAGACAAGAGTGCGAATAAGGATACAGTTTTCACTATAGGCGGTGCGCCGAACTACCAGTTGAAGCCGGAAGATTACCCATTCCATAAGCTGGCAGACCCGAATAACCGTGCCTCAGCGATTGTGTCCGACAGTAACGACATCACCTCCTCCCAGGGGGTCTTCAACTCCAAGTTTGTTGACGTCGTTCCCGGCAGTGCCGAGGACACAGTGACTTACGAAACCGATCAGGACGGATTCAAAGTGGGAAACACAAACGTCCGCCGGGTGGAACCCCGCAACACACCGACTGTGATCGATGCGATCTTCAACTTTCGCAACTTCTGGGACGGACGAGCTCAGAACGAGTTCAACGGGGTGAACTCCTTTGGGCTAAGAGACCCCAATGCCAAGCTTTACAAGGCCAACAACCCAGCGCAGCTAGAAGAGGTTAAAGTCAGCCTTAATAATTCAAGCTTTGCTTCGCTGGCAGTAGGACCGCCGCTCAGCTCTTTCGAGATGTCTGCTGATGGTCGCACCTTTGAGGAGATCGGCGACAAATTTGGACCGGGGGATCGGAAAGTCCATAGTGCTGCCAAGGGCAAGAAGCTCCCTAGGAAGCTAGCTAAGAAGATACTTCCCCTGAGGCCGCTCGGAAAGCAGATCGTGCATCCTGAGGACAGCGTCCTGGGTACCGACAGCAGATCGCCTCAACCGGGACTCAAGACAGCTACCTACGACAAGCTGATCGAGGACGCCTTCAAGCCAGAGTGGTGGAAGTCCAATCGGGTAATCCGGATCAATGCTGACGGTAGCCGAACCGTTGATAACAAGCCGGATCGGGACTTGACCACTCAGGAGTACACGCTCAAGGAGTACAACTTCTCACTCTTCTTCGGGCTGGCACTTCAGGCATATGCATCTACCTTAGTCTCCGACAATACACCCTTCGACCAGTTCCGGGAAGGGAACACGAACGCCCTGACTGCCCAGCAGCAGCAGGGTCTGAATCTTTTCCTGAACAGCGGTTGCATCGTCTGCCACGCTGGAGCGGAATTCACCACCGCTTCGGTTTCAAACGTGCAGAAAAATGGTCGAATCGCACCCACACCTTTTGTACCTGGCTCTTTCCAAGACACTGGCTTCTTCAACGTCGGCGTCACGCGCACCCTGGAAGACCTCGGCGTGGGCGCTGAAGACAATTTAAAATCTGGGTCGCGGCCGCTCTCGGAGGCGTTGTTAGCCAAACAGGGTACCTTCCAGCAGGTCTTCGGCAAAGCCCCTATTGTCACGGTCGGTCCCAACGATAGAGTGGCTGCGGATGGACTGTTTAAAACACCCGGACTCCGCAATGTGGAGCTTACTGCCCCCTACATGCACAATGGTGGAATGTTGACCCTGCGGCAAGTGGTCGATTTTTACAGTCGTGGCGCGGGGGACGACTCACCGACTCCTCGCGAC
>DATNQP010000392.1:0-2715 GCA_036703965.1 Leptolyngbyaceae cyanobacterium | reverse complement strand
GTGTATGCGATTGAAAAGACCGCGATCGGTAGTAGCCTAATTGAACAGAACTGCCGACGCCTTCAAGTCAAAAACGTTATCTCCATCCACGGCAGTGCCCCCGACATTTTGCAGCAACTCCCAGCACCCAACCGCATTTTTCTTGGCGGTAGCGGTGGCAACTTGAACTCAATTCTCGATAGCTGTAACGCCCGGTTAGCGACCAGTGGCATTGTAGTGCTAGCTCTAGCAACCTTAGAACATCTCAACACAGCTCTCGGCTGGCTCAACTCCCACCGCTGGGAGTATCGATTGTTACAAGTCCAGCTCTCGCGCTCCATACCCGTAGGACAGCTGACCCGTTTTACCCCCCTCAATCCTGTCACAATTGTGACCGCCACTCGTCAGGTTTAAACTAAAAATTCCTCTTCCCTAATCCCCAGTCCTCAGTCCCTAGAACACCGGTTCACTAATCATCAAAACGACGATTTTTCGTAGGGGCAGCGCCCCCGTGCCTGCCCCAAACCCAATAGGGGCAACCACAGCCGGAGCGAAGTGAGGAGATTGCCCCTACCATTACTAAATCGATGTTCTAGTCCCCAGTCCCCAGTCCCCAGTCCCCAGTCCCCTAGAGGTATCGGTATTCTTCTACCAGGCAGCGAGTAAATTAAGTTTCAGGAGGTTGTAAGGCTTTATCGAGTACAGTACGAGCTTGCTCTGCTCCCGATCTGGCTTCTCGATAGCGCAGATTCGCCTGGGCAAAATTTTTCAGTACCTTGAAGCCTTCCTTGAGTTGGGCAATCTCCTCCTCGGTCACTGGCTCATCTGTAAACAGAATATCGATTTGAGAACGAACTTGGAGTGCTTCAGTGCGTAGCTCTTGAACCTTGAGCTTCAATGTAGCAAGGCCGTTGAGAACCTGCACCGCCTGAATAACGGCATCCTCACCTTCAGCAGGGATAACCTCCTGCTCTTTGATCTCAATCAGTTGCTGAGCACTGAATCCCTCGGAAAGGTCTACGGGTAGCTTGTCTTCGTCCATGAGTTCAACAAGCTGATCCATTGCCTTCTCACGAGCTTTTTTTGAATCTTTGCCTGGGACTGTCAAGATAACCTCTGGGCATTGAGCAAGAGTATACTGAACCATATCACAAGGAGAGCGGTTGTTTGAGTCGTTGACATGTTGCCTATGAAACACAGGGGCTTTAATCGAGCCAAGGGACTCTCTCTACAGTAAACGAAAGCTGTAACCTCAGTTTTCTGAATCTACAATTTTTGGTAGACCCTGCACTAATCGCTCAATACCCTCTGCTACCGTCTCTTTTTGCAACGCACCGTAGGCAACCCGTAAATAACAGCCATCATCCATCCCAAAAGTTGTACCGGGCATCACCGCCACCCGATGTTCTCGAATCAGTTGCTCTACCAACTCAAAAGCACCCAGCTGAGTATGTACCTTCAGCAGAAAATAGAAAGCACCATCAGCAGGCGCGATCGCGAAGCGCTGCTTGCAGCAGATCGCACATAAACCTTCTAGGCGTCTCAAGGAGTCTAGAACCAACTGTCGCACAGAAGCGATCGCATTAATATGCTGCTTGCAGTACTCAGTTCCCGCCTGCAATGCGCCTAAAGCGGCATACTGTGAGACTACCGGGGGACAAATCAGAATCGTATCCTGAATTTTCTTCACCGGGACGAGCAAGTGTTCTGGAATGACCATATACCCGATGCGCCAGCTAGCAAAACCATACGCTTTGGAGAGTGAGTACAGGGAAATGGTGTGTTCACTACTTTGGGGAAACGCTCCTGGCGAGACGTGCTTTACTCCGTTGTAGGTAAAATACTCATACGCTTCATCGCTGATGTGATAAATTCCGCGATCGCGACAGATTTGATTAACGTCCCGCAACGCTTCCTCCGAATACACTGCCCCAGTAGGATTATTGGGTGAAATCGTTACCACTGCCCGTGTTCTTTCCGTAATCGCTTGAGCGATCGCTTTTGGACGTAGCTGATAATTTTCATCCGTTGCCACGAGTACCGGACGACAACTCGCCATTGTAATTGCCATTTCGTGGTTGAAATAATAAGGCGTCTGGATGATAATCTCGTCACCTGGCGAGGTAATGGCGAGAATCGCGTTCATAAACCCCATGTTGCTGCCTGCTGTAACAACGATGCAGTTTTGCCCGTTAATCTCGATGCCGTTATCAGCTTGCAGTTTTGCCTCAATCGCAGATAGTAAGGGGGGAATTCCCTGGACAGGTTTGTACTTATGATTTTCTGGATCGGCGAGAAATTCAGGCAAAAGCGCGATCGCTTCTGGTGGTGGACCATAATAAACAACGCCCTGTCCCAAGGATATTGTTCCAGGGTTGTTGCGAATCAGTTCCCCGATGAGGGGAATCAGCGGCGACTGCACCGCCTGCATGCGCGAGGTTAGGCTTAACATTCGTTCTTTACACTTTTGCTAGGGTTAATTTTCCCCTAGAAATTAATGGCAAGGAGGTTCAGACTATGGCGAATCTCAAAGAGGACGACAACGCGATGCGGGAAATACTGATTAACGCCAAAGTAATTGCTGTTGTCGGTAAGAGCGGATTTGGTATGACAGGCTGCGTCATGATATTCAGTAGTTAGCCTGTCACAAAATCTTATGCCATGTCTAGCCAATTACTAGAGTCCTTTCGGGAAGCGTATAGGAATCTGGAGCTTCTGCCGCTAATCGCTCAAAGG